>JABZGM010000087.1 GCA_015259235.1 Alloprevotella sp.
ATATAGGATTTACTGCAGTAATGAAATTCTTGTATTGGTAGGTTTTCCTTCCTACGGGGGATTGTTTCTATCAGTTCTTCTCATTGACATATTCTAACGACAATATATATATGCCAACCCTCACAGTTTTCACTCCAACTTTCAACCGCGCTCATCTCATTGGACGCGTATATGAAAGCTTGTGTCGACAAACTTGTCAAGATTTTGACTGGTTGGTCATTGATGACGGTTCTACTGACAATACACGTGAAGTGGTGGAAGGTTTTATCAAAGAACAACGTATCTCAATTCGATATATTTGGAAAGAAAATGGAGGACTCTACACGGGCTACAACACGGCTTATGAAGTGATTTCTGCTCCTCTCAATGTTTGCATCGACAGTGATGACTTTATGCCAGATGCAGCAGTGGAGAAGATTATCAACACGTGGAAGGAACGGGGTAGTGAACAGTATGCTGGCATTATAGGTCTTGATTTCTATGCAGATACTAAACAACCTATTGGTGGCTATTTCCCGGAAGTATTGAAAGAGGTTTCACTCTATGACATTGCCGAAAAAGGGCTATACAAAGGTGACGCAAAACAAGTGATGCGTACTGATTTAACACGAACAGCCATCTTCAAAGAGGACTTACATGGAGAAAAAGATTTCAACCCATATAGCATGGTGTTTCAAGCCTCGAGAGAACTCCCCCTACTGATTATCAATGATAATTTGTGCTTTGTGGACTACCAAACTAATGGTATGGCTGCCAATATATACAAACAGTATTATCGTTCGCCTTGGAGTTTCATGAGAATGAGACAACTGGAACTACAAAATAAACGCAATACATTGCGCAACCTGCTGCGAATAAGCATTCACTATGTTTCTAGTTGTATCATTGCGCGCAACAAACGTTGGTTGAAAGATTCTCCCAAACCTCTACTAACACTGCTGATGGCTCCCTTCGGCTTATTACTCTATCTCTTGATTTTATGGAAAAATCGAAATTGACTTATTCCATTGCCATTCGCACACTTGGTACAGGAAGAGAGAAATATCGCATTTTGCTGGAGAGTATCACCCACCAAAGTTTGCCTCCAGAACGCGTGTTGGTCTATATCGCAGAGGGATATGTTATCCCTGATTTTAGAGTAGGAAAAGAGGAATACGTAGTAGTGCCCAAAGGTATGGCGCGACAACGCATCTTGCCTTATGACGAAATTTCCAGCGACTGCATTCTGTTGCTTGATGACGATGTGAGATTGGGGGAGACTGCTGCTGAAAGATTGCTGAAAACGCTTACTGAACATCAGGCTGATTGTGTGGGAGCCGACACATTTCGCAATCAAGACATGAGTTGGAAGCAAAAAGTTGCGGCTTTTCTTCTTGGAGGTGTTTATCCGCATAGCAATGAGCATTGGGCTTTCTGCGTGCTTCCCACAGGAGCTTTCTCTTACAACAAAAAACCTCAACCTCGTTTTTATCTCTCGGAAAGCTGTGCGGGTCCTGCATCACTCTGGAGAAAAGAGAGTTTTCTGGCATTGCATCTCGAAGATGAACTTTGGCTTGACGCATTAGGATTTTCCTATGGAGATGACCTCGTAGAGTTCTATAAACTAGCGGTCAATGGTTTCCGTCTCGGCATCGACTATGGAGTGGAAATAGAGCACATGGATGGCAAGACTTCGAGTGACAACTTCAAACGTCAGCGCAATCGCTTAGAACTGCGCACGAAAGCACAGTTTATCATTTGGTGGAGATGTTTCTGGCAAACAACACGTTTTTCTAAAACAACAATGGTGTTGCGCTTCAGTCTTAAGATGCTCTATCTTTTTGTACTCTCACTCCTTGCAACTCCATTACTCCAAAAGTGGGATTTTCCTCTTCAGTTCCTTCGCGGACTCAAGGGAGGTTGGCAGTTTGTGCACACCCCTCAATTTAAGTCACTTCGTCCTTATCAATTCAGAGATAATTCTTCGACCAAGTTCCCTTCCTAAGATATCTCTGACGCTCTGTCTGATTTTCATCGCTAGTTTCATCAGCTTAATATCATTATGGATAAACCTCTTCGCATCCTTCACGTGATAACTTCTCTTCGCACTGGCGGAGCGGAGCGGTTGATGGTGGATTTATTGCCACGACTGCGAGAAAAAGGACTGGAAGTTGAATTGGCTGTATTCGATGGAACGAGAACTGACTTCTATCACGCATTAAAGCAACAAGGCATTGCCATTCATTCTTTTGGCATGGGGATTAAAGCGATGCACTCTCCAAGATGTATTCCAGGACTGCGCCGACTGATTCAACAATTTGATGTGGTGCATACCCACAACACTCCGTGTCAGCTTTTCACAGCTCTAGCTGCTATTGGTCTTAAAAATCCACCGCAACTGGTGACAACGGAGCACAATACAACTAATCGCCGCAGAAAATACTCCTTACTGAAATCAATGGACCGATGGATGTATAGTCGCTACGCACAAATTATAGGAGTAAGCGAAAGCACTACACAAGCATTGTTGAACTACTTACCTCATTTGCAGCATTGTCAAACCATAAACAATGGCATCAACGTGAGAAGTTTTCAACAAGCTCTCCCAGCGGAAGACTTGGTGCATCAATTCTCGGAGTTGAAACGGTTGGTGATGGCAGCTGCATTTCGTGCACAAAAGGACCACGAAACAGTCATTTGCGCTTTGCACCATCTTCCTCAAGAATATCATTTGTTGTTAGCAGGTGATGGGGAACGACGCAGAATAGTGGAAAGTTTTGTAGAATCCCAAAATCTATCACACCGCGTGCATTTTTTAGGGAACCGTCAAGACGTGGCAGCGGTGCTCAAAACGGCTGACGTTGTAGTGATGTCGAGTAAATATGAAGGGCTATCACTTTCTTCATTGGAGGGATTGGCTTCTGGTCGTCCAGTTGTGGCTAGCGATGTTCCTGGACTCCGAGAAATTATTGGTGGTGCTGGAATCCTCTTTCCACAAGGTGATGCTCAAGAATTAGCCAATAACATCATTGCATTAACAGAAAACGATACTCTTCGACAAGCAATAATAGAAAAAGGCATGCTACGTGCAAGACAATTTGATATTTCCACTATGGTCGAAAAGTATTGCGACGTATACCATCGTTTTGATTCTAAAGAACGAGAAGCCAAGAGTTCTCTCAACAATACATACAAATAACATCTAATCAATTTATATTTTAAAAACTCTAATGATGACAATCAAAAGACAAATCCTTTCGCTGTTTATTGCAGCAGCGGCGGCTATCTGCAGCACTTCAAGTGCTCAAGCAGGCACTGTGCCCACCTGGGCTAAGAATGGTGTATCAACACTCAACAAACAACGTTCTAACGAATCATATCGCTTCGTAAATGTAAGCGAAACAGGAGAAGATTTGAACGCACTCCAGAGCCAACGCGTTGAACCCATCATTGCAGAATTGGCAAAAACCTATCAACTCTCTGCACAAGGTGTGAAGGTTGATACCATCGGCTATAAGGGAGCAACAGATGGCAACATGGCATATCGTCTCACATTTGCAGGCGAACAACCCACTGTTTTCGTAGCTAAACCCATCGATCAATACACTGACATAGAATTTCTACCCAACAATGAGGGTCACCACACCTACTATCAACTCTATGCAGTGTCTGAAAAGAACACCCTTCCTGACTTTGATGATTTGACAGTGAGCAAATACTATCCTAAGACTATGGGATTCACTTCACTCGTGCCAGGTCTGGGACAAATCCAAAAAGGACAGACCATTAAGGGTAAAATCATCATGGGCACCGAGGCATTCTTGCTTGCTAGTGCTCTCGTCTTCGATCTCAAAGCAAATAGTTTTATCGACAATGCGAAAGCTACAACAGGTGTAACCCACAACTCATGGGCAAGTAAGACAGATGGTTGGCGCAAAATGCGCAATCTCAGCCTTGGCCTTGCGGGTGGACTCTATATTGCTAACATCATTGATGCGGCATTCTTCCCTGGAGCTTCTCATGTGAAAGTTAATTCTAGCAAGAAGTTCGCACCCACAATGGCGTTTTCGCCCATGATTTCCAATGAAGGCACTGGACTTTCATTCGTGATGCAATTCTAATTTAGCTATATCTCTTCTCATATTTATCACATTTGCTTATACTCTATTGTTACCTAGTGAAGCATAACTACAACCAAAAACGATAGAGATAAAAGCAAGTGTGGTAAATGTGTTTTATCATCCACAACATTGACAAGGAGAAAACCAAAAATAATTCGGGTTTCGACTGTTCCCATCTCACTCAATGTTTTTTGCAAGGGACTGCTTCAAGAGCTTTCTAAAGACTATGAGGTAGCAGCAGTATCTTCTCCAGGTACAGACTTGGAGGAAATAGAAATACGCGAAAAAGTGCGCACCTTCGCAGTGCCCATGCGACGACAAATTGCGCTCCTTCATGACCTTCGCTCGCTATGGCAACTTTTTTGGCTTTTTCGCAAAGAAAAACCTGACATGGTACACAGCATCACCCCGAAAGCAGGACTGCTCTCTATGATAGCTGCAAAGTTGGCTGGTGTCCCCATCAGACTACACACCTTCACTGGTCTCATCTGGCCCACAGCTAGCGGACTGAAGCGCAAAATACTTGTGGCTATGGACAAATTGCTCTGCATTTGTGCCACTCATCTCAACCCCGAGGGACAAGGTGTTGCCAATGATCTGCAAG
The DNA here is from genome assembly GCA_015259235.1 of Alloprevotella sp. Classification (GTDB taxonomy): domain Bacteria; phylum Bacteroidota; class Bacteroidia; order Bacteroidales; family Bacteroidaceae; genus Alloprevotella. Next base: position 4,705 of record JABZGM010000087.1, read on the forward strand.
CACACATCACACACAAGCCATTGACGGTATTGGGACACGGCAATGTGCGCGGCATTGACTTTGACTACTACAAATCAACACCTGACATTGAGCTAGCAGCGCAACAAAGCAGAGTAAATTTGGGGATTCCTTCTGATGCTTTTATCTTTCTCTTTGTTGGAAGAATAGTGCGCGACAAAGGTATTGTCGAACTATTAGAAGCTTTCAAGAATCTCACAGAAAACTATTCTCAAAAGAACGATACCTCCTCTCCCATATCCCTTCTGCTCGTGGGTAACGAAGAAGAACATCTCGACCCGCTTCCACCTTCCACCCAACAACTCATCAACACTCTCCCCAACGTCTATCGTTTGCCTTTTCAAACAGATGTTCGTCCCTTCTATGCTACTGCGCAAGCACTCGTATTTCCCAGCTATCGCGAAGGATTTCCCAATGTTGTACTTGAAGCTGGAGCTTTCGCACTCCCTAGCATTGTGACTGACATCAATGGTTCGCGAGAAATCATCACCAACAAGGACAACGGTCTCATCATTCCTCCTCAAAATACCGAGGCACTCACCCAAGCTATGCAAACTCTGCTCCACACCCCACATTTGAAATCAATGGGAGAAGCTGCTTACCACAATGTGCAGCAACATTTCTCCAAAGCTCGCGTGTGGCAACAGCTCAAAGACTATTATCAACATTTGCTCCAATGACAGCCTTACTCCTTTTCATTAAACATCATCTACAATGGATCTGGAATATCATCGAAGCATTAAACGGTGCATTATTTCGTTTGCGCTATCCACTCTGGAAGAAAAAAGCTACAGCTACGTTGGCACAAGTTACTAACAACGTGTCTTCAGTACATTGGTCGCTAGTTACTGAGGAAGATTTACCAGCACTCTCTACATGGTTGCTACAACAATCGACCAGTGCTCAACAATACTTCCGCCCACACGGCTTTCAGCTACAAGATTTACAACGATTATGGAAAAATCCCGCCTTTCTCCTCATTAAGGTAAGTAGAAAAGAGTCTAGTTCCCCCATCATTGGTTATCATTTTCTGCGTTGTTTTTGCATAGGTCGTGCTTTTCATGGTCTGATTGTAGATCCTCTATTTAGTGGTCAAGGCATTGGTGCGCAAATGTGGAGAATAGCCTACCAAATAGCACAACAACAAGGCATAACACTTTTTGCCACCATCTCGGATAACAATTTACCCTCTCTGAGATCTGCACAAAAGTCGGTTGTTCTAGAAGTAAAAAAGCAACATCCTCAACATTATCGTTTGTACAAAATCACAGGTTTGCGTCCATAACCCAACACGACTAACTTTATGCTAAAGACTTCTTTTGACAAGATATTTGCTTTAATTGGTCTTCTTGTATTGTCACCTCTTTTGCTCCTCATCGCGTTGCTCATTCGTGTGAAAATGCCAGATGGCGCAGTATTATTTCGCCAACAACGCGTAGGACAATATGGGAAGGTGTTCACGATGGTCAAATTTCGCACCATGACCACAACACACCACGGCTCTTCCATAAGTGTAGCAGGAGAATCACGCATCACGCCATTGGGAGCTTTTCTTCGTAAATATAAATTAGACGAACTTCCTGAATTGTGGAACATTCTCAAAGGCGACATGAGTTTTGTGGGACCTCGACCAGATGTTCCTGGCTATGCAGACAAACTCATAGGAAAGGATCGTGATATACTACAACTTAAACCAGGTATCACAGGACCTGCAACACTCAAATATCGCAACGAAGAAGAACTTTTGGCTCAACAAGCCAATCCACAGCAATACAATGACGAGGTGATTTTCCCAGACAAGGTGAAAATCAATCTTGAATACCTACACCATCACTCCTTTTGGGGAGATATACGCATCATCATACAAACCATCTTATGAAAACTCCCATCTATCTCTGCTTAGCTCACATGGGCGGTGGAGAACAACGCTACATTCAGGAGGCTTTCGACACCAACTGGGTGGTGCCTCTTGGACCGAACGTGAATGGATTTGAGGAAGATTTGGCAGAATTTCTGCAGCAATCCTCCACCAGTTCACTTTCTACAGCCTCCACTTCTCTTGATTCCTGTACTTCCAAGCACACCCCTCACGTTTGTGCGCTGTCCTCTGGCACAGCCGCCCTACATTTGGCAATGGTGCTCCTAGATATCAAGGCCGGAGATGAGGTGATTTGCCAAAGTTTCACCTTCGCAGCTTCTGCCAACCCCATTACCTATCAAGGGGCAACGCCTGTATTTGTAGACAGCGAACCCGACACATGGAACATGTCGCCACAACTGCTGCAAGAAGCCATCGAAGACAGAATGGCAAAAACAGGGAAGAAACCCCAAGCCATCGTAGTGGTACATCTTTATGGTATGCCTGCCAAGATGAAAGAAATCATGGAGATTGCAACTCACTACGACATCCCCATCATCGAAGATGCAGCTGAAGCTCTGGGATCCACCTATGACGGACAACAATGTGGCACATTCGGACACTTCGGAGTCTTAAGCTTTAATGGTAATAAGATGATTACCACGGGAGGAGGTGGCGCCATCATTTGTCCCACAACCGAAGCCAAACAGCGTGCGCTCTTCTTTGCCACGCAAGCACGAGAAAACTATCCCTACTATCAGCACGAACACATCGGCTACAACTACCGATTGAGCAACATCAGCGCAGGCATCGGACGCGGACAAATGGAAGTGTTGCCGCAACACATCGCTCACCACCAGCATCTTGCAGAGATTTACGCGCAAGCCTTTGCTTCTTGCCCCCACATCACGCTCCACACCAATCCCAATGACGCTTTTTCAAGCAACTATTGGCTCAACACCATCCTCATTTCTCCCGAAGCTGCTTGCACCCCCGACGAGATAAGAGAGATGCTTGCCGCACAACAAATAGAAACACGTCCCTTGTGGAAGCCCATGCATCTGCAACCAGTCTTCCGCAATGCCCCATCTTATACTAACGGAGTGAGTCAATCTCTCTTTGAGCGCGGTTTATGTTTACCCAGTGGTCCATGGGTCACAGCTAATGATGCCAAACTGATAGCAGACCTTATCATTCAGAAAGTAAAAAAATAATACGGTTGCGATTTTTTTCTGATATTTCTACTTGCCAAATGTGAGCATCGCCAAAAAAAATAGAGGGAATGACTTAGAAAACAACAGTTTTCCACTTCAAAACCAAAGAAATCCAAAGAAAATATGTAACTTTGCATTGGGAACGATTGGAACGACATGCTTTTCTCAAGAAGAAAAGTCCATGACACTCTCAATACGAACCAGAGCATCTGAACTAGCAATTTGCTAGAAAAAAAGAGAACTATCGTGCAATCAAAAATAGCAAAATGGTATCTTTCGCAAGATAAATTACCTTATTGGTATTTACTTCTTGCCGATTGCTGCACTATCGTTTTAGCTGGGGTCTGTGCCTTTTTCATCAATCATAGTCCACATTTCCATCAAATCCCCACGCTTATCCTTACGCTATTGGCTTATTTACCATTCTATATAGCAGGATTCTTAATATTCCGCACATATAGAGACGTAGTTAGACACATAGAAATAAAAGGATTACTCAAAGTCGGAGGTGCAATAATCATTGGAGCAATATCAGTGATATTACTCCGCATCTTTTTGCATAGCGATCTTTTGGGATCGACAATTCGAATAAGAGACCTAGCCTTTCAAAGTGCACTAGCATTTGTACTCATGACGGGATTGCGCATGATTGTAAAAATCACCTATGAGGACTATATACGGAGAAATA
>JABZGM010000088.1 GCA_015259235.1 Alloprevotella sp.
GGACAGCGGTGGCTGAGGTGTGAGGCGGTGCGCGAATTTATCGGTTGAATTGATTCATCGTGCGAGCAAGTCCTTGCAACGCAAAACTTTTCACCGCTTCTGCAGCACGTGCCAAAGCTTCGGGTTTCTTTTCTAGATCTTCGCCTTCGAAATGTCCGAGTACAAAATCCACTTGTCCACCGCGAGGGAAGTCGTTGCCGATGCCGAAGCGCAGACGATTATAGCCTTGTGTGCCTAAGACTTGTGTGATGTGGCGCAGTCCGTTGTGTCCTGCCTCACTTCCGCTAGCTTTCATGCGGAGTTGTCCGAAGGGGAGTGCCAAATCATCGACCACAACGAGCATTTGTGCTATGTCCACATTTTTCTCCTTCATCCAGTAGCGCACGGCGTCGCCCGAAAGGTTCATGTAGGTGGAGGGTTTGAGAAGAACGAGTACTTGGTTTTTGACACGGATGGTGCAGACTGCGCCATATCGGCGGTCTTCCCATGATGCTCCAGCATCGGCAGCTAGTTTGTCCACTACGTCAAAGCCGATGTTGTGGCGCGTACCGGCATATTCTGCGCCGATGTTGCCAAGTCCAACGATGAGATGTGTCATATTATAATAGAAAACAACTCCATTTTCTGTACCATTGTGGGAGGGGCAGGAAGTGCATTGCACGCAGTGTGTATGCTGTTCTAATATCCTTGAGAATGGTGGACAGAGGGTAGAGGAGGCGAAAGGTTTACTTTAATGTCAAACGTCTAACATCTAACGTCTGACATCTAATGCCTAACGTCAAACGTCTAATGTCAAACGTCTAACATCAAATGTCCAACATCTAACTTCTAACGTCAAACGTCTAATTATAAAAAAGGTGCCAGTACCCCAAGGGGCACTGGCACATAGGGGATTGCACAGAAATGCGCTATTACTTCTTGGCAGCAGCGGCAGCGGCAGCAGCAGCACCCATAGCAGCACGGGTCATCTTCACTGTTACAACAACTACTTCCTTAGGAGTTACGAGTTCGAGACCTTCGTAAGAGAGATCGCCGCACTTGATAGACTTACCAAGACCGAGGCTAGTCACGTCGATAGTGAGCTTTTCGGGGATAGCGTCAACAGTAGCACGAACCTTGAGCTTACGAACCATAGTAACGAGCTTACCACCAGCGCGCACACCTTCAGCGAGACCTGTAGGAGCGATGGGCACACCGATAACGATGGGCTTAGTGGGGTTCACTTGGTAGAAGTCAACGTGAAGCACGTTGTCCTTAACAGCGTGGAATTGGATTTCCTTTACCACAGCTTGGCAGTCTTGACCATCGATGTTGATGTTCACCAAGTAGATGTCTGGAGTGTAAACCACCTTGTTGATTTGCTTTTCGTCAACGAGGAAGTGGAGAGCTTCGGGAGCACCGTTAGCATCCTTCTTTTCACCGTAGATTACGCAGGGAACGAGACCTTGCTTACGAACTTCCTTGGTAGCCTTCTTACCGAGGTCGGTACGCTTAGTACCAGTAATAGAGATAGACTTCATGAGTTTGGGTTGTGTTACTCTGAATTAAACAATAGATTTTGTATAATTCGCCATCACACAGTGGTCTTATTTAGACCTATGGAGGACAAATTCGGCTGCAAATTTACGCATTATCTGTTGATTGCGCAAATTTTAGGCAGAAAAAGCAGCGATGAAGCGCGTTTTCCGCTATTGAGTTTCTTCTTGTTGGTCAGCATCGTTGGTGTTGATGTGACGCGAATAGAAATGGACAGTAAAATGAGATGCTACGAGGTGGAACGCTATCTATAGATGGCGTTTCAACAGAGTTTTAGACTAAAATTCGATGTCAAAACTCGTGCTAAGCGTGCTAGTAGCGTCAGTTTCTGTCTCAGAACTGGGGTCAAAAGTTTGCGCTACGTCATTGTGACGACGTGTCAAACTGGTGCGTTCGCCCACAAAATGCACGGCGTCTCCAAATGCTTCGAAGAATTTCAACATATCTTCGCGATAAAGGAAGATTTTATGTTTTTCAAAAACAGGACGCTCGGTCTCCGTTCCGTCTTTAACTCGCTTGCTTTCAGTCATCGCCAAGTAGTATTCTCCGCGACGATCGCTTTTGACATCGATGTAGTAGACACGTTTACCGGCCTTGACAACTCGTGAAAACAAGATGTCGTTGTCGGCTTGTTCTTTCCATGGTTCAAGAGGAGTGCTCATGCTGCGTTTATGTTTGGGAGAAGCTATGCGCATCAAGCGACTAGCTTCTAGTGTTTCTGCAGCAAAATTGCATTTTTTTTTGAGAAACACCAAGCAAATAACGGCTTTTTTTATAGTCTGCACTGCGATTTCCATTACATTCTTGTTTTTTCTAGCGAAAACGCTAGGCTTTACTTCTTCACGTCACCATTTATTTGTATCTTTGTGGATACATAACAGTCTCAACGGAGACACATCCAGAATTAAATCTTGCGACAATGATTAATCGTGCACTTATCCGTCTGAAAGTAGTTCAGCTAATCTATGCCTACTATCAGAACGAAGGCAAAACTACAGAGGTAGCCTTGAAAGAACTTGACTTTAGCCTTCAGAAGGCTTACGACTTATATCGTCTTATGCTCCTGCTTTTGGTGGAAATTCGCCGTAGAGCAGAACGTGTGGATGCTGCTCGAAAAGCTAAAAAGCTACGAGTGGGTGGAGGAGATGCGCCCTCCAACGATCGTCTCTTGGCAAATAACCTCTTTTTGAAGCAACTTTCGGAGAATGAAGCTTTGCTCGAATTTGAAGCAGCTCAGAAGTGGAATTGGAACAGTGAAGACACTTTCCTCAAAAAGATTTATGATGCTTGGCTCGGCGATGACCTCTTCTTGCGCTATGTCGACACGAAGGAGCACGATTACGAAACAGATCGCGAGCTTGTGCGCAAACTCTACAAAAACCATGTAGAGAAATCTGATGAATTTGACGCTTTGCTCGAAGAACAAAGCCTCTATTGGAACGATGATAAGGAGATTGTGGACTCTTTCGTGCTGAAAACAATCAAGCGTTTCCAACCTGAGAATGGTGCGGCACAAGAATTGCTGCCTGCCTATGCGGCTCAGGAAGACCAAGAATTTGCAGGACGTTTGTTCAAAACCACCATTGAACGCTGTGACGAACTGAGAGACCTTATCAAGGGAAGCACAAAGAAGTGGCAGTTTAGCCGTATTGCGTTCATGGACTTGGTGATTATGCAAATCGCTTTGGCTGAAATGCTTGAGTTTCCTAGCATTCCGCTCAATGTCACTTTCAATGAGTATCTTGACATTGCCAAAATCTATAGCACTCCTCGCTCCGCTGGGTTCATCCATGGCATGATCGATGGCATCACCAAGCGACTCCAAGAAGATGGTGTGCTGCTTAAGTAATCTGATTCTTCAAAATTTTCAATCATTTATCCTCTTATGACTACTATTCTCAACGCAATGCTTGCAGCTGCTGCTGAGCAACCCTCTATGTTGCCCACTATTTTGATGTTTGTGGCACTTGGTGCTGTGATGTATTTCTTCATGATCCGTCCACAACAAAAGAAGCAAAAGGAAATCAATAACTTCCGCAATTCTCTCACTGTGGGACAAACTGTAGTGACCATCGGCGGTCTTCATGGCACCATCAAAACCATGGACGACACCACTGTGACGCTCCACGTGGCTACTGGCGTAGACCTCCGTTTTGAAAAGGCTGCCATCAACCCCACGGGCACCACACCCGCGCAAGCATAATATAGCGTAGCTCACTCCAGAAACCAAGTGTGAGACACGTCTTCACTTGGTTTCTTCTCTTTTTGGGGATTCTTTTCCCTTTTTCCAAAATCTCCTCCAGCATGCGTAGTGATTTTGACCTTCTACAATTCGTGAAGAACTGCCTACATCGCATTTATAATAGGCAGTTCCTCACGTTTTTGTTATTTCTGCTCCTCTCTGCTTCATTTTGGGTTTTTCAGAAACTCAACGACACCTATGAACGCGAGTTTGCGCTCCGAGTGCGTTTGGTCGATGTGCCGAGTAATGTTGATATCACCACGGGACCTCCCGACTACATTCATGTCACTCTTCGTGACAAAGGGGTGACCCTGCTGCGTTATCGCTTTATGCGCAACTTCCCCTCTGTGGTGATTCATTGGAAAGACGTAGAAAATAGTAGAGGACATGCCACACTGCGCACGCGCGATCTGCTCAAATATTTTTCTTCAACGCTTGATGGTACGCAACTTGTGAGCTATCGTCCAGACAACATCGACATCTACTACAACTATTATAATAGGGGTAAGATGCTTGATGTGAAATTTCAAGGTACCGTTGTTCCCGATTCTGCTTACACTTGGGTAGACACCCAAATCGCTCATCCGCGTGTGATGGTCTACGGACCACAACACATCATCGACACCATGCAATTTGCGCGACTCAGTCCCGTTCATCTGAGCAATGTCAAAGATACGCTCACGATGCGTTGTCGATTTGTGAAAGTGCCTGGAGTGAAATATGTGGCGCTCGATGCTAAGAAGACAGTGCTCTCCAGCATTCGTGTGGGCATCATCACCGACCGTATGATTGACCGCGTGGTGGAAGTGCCTGTGCAAGGGGTGAACTTTCCTGCCTCAAAGAGTCTCCACACCAATCCCTCAAAGGTGCGCATTGAATATCAAGTAGGCGTGCGCGATCATGAGAAAATCACTGCCAGTAGTTTTGTTATCATTGCGCGCTACGAAGACTTAATCAATCTACCTGGTAATACTTTCGCCGCGCGTCCGCGTTCCACCCCACCTGGGGTGCGTCGTGTGCGCGTGCGTCCCGAACAAGTGGAATTTATCATTCAAGAGAATAGTAGCGAGACGGAATAGTTTTGCCTGCTTGCTGCCTCTGTCTATTTTCGATAGCTTCATTTCTCCCCAATCTCTCTCATGATTTCTCCTTCGCAAACCATCGGTGTCACTGGCGGCATTGGCTCTGGCAAGAGTTATGTCTGCAGTATCCTAGCTCAGCTGGGAGCCCCCATCTTCTATGCTGATGATGCGGCGAAACACATCATGCGCACCCACTCTGCAGTACAAGAAGAACTGCGTGCCTTGTTGGGAGCAGAGGTTTATGATGCCGAAGGGCATTTGGTGAAATCTGTAGTTGCAGCATATCTTTGCCAAGGCGAAGCCCACAGTCTGCGCGTCAATGCCATCGTTCATCCACGAGTCGAAGAAGCCTGGTGCGAGTTTGTGGCGCAACATGCTGATGCTCCTATTATATATATGGAGTGCGCTCTCCTTTTTGAAGTCGGTTGGCAAAGATTGGTAGACAAAAGCCTCCTCGTTACTTGCCCTGAAGAGGAGCGAATCGCTCGTATCATGGTCCGCGACAACATCAGTCGTGCCACGGCTTTGCAATGGATAGCCCTGCAAATGCCTGAATCTGAAAAACAACAGCTTGCCGATATCGCCATTGTCAATGATGGTAAAGCAGATGTTGCTGCGCAGCTTCGCACACTAGGACTATTGACTTAAATGAAGGGAGATTTGCCAGATAATCATGGATAGATGCTGACAATCCCCCCCTAACCTTACGATATTATTCATACTCTATTTCTATAAAGCATGAAGCATTCCTTACTCACTATGTTTATTTCCCTCTCTGCTTTGGGAGCTGGCGGCGCGTTGTCCGCAACTGCCCAAACCAACGACTTCAAGTACACCAACGAACAGTTTGCCGACATCCAAATGCTCCGCTACAAAGTGGAAGGATTTGAGCAACTCTCTTTGCGTCAGAAAACGCTCATTTATCATCTTTCAGAAGCAGCACTCGCAGGTCGCGACATCCTCTTCGATCAAAACGGACGCTACAATCTCCGCATCCGCGAAATGCTTGAAACTGTGTATCGTGACTACAAAGGCGACCGCAAGTCGAAAGACTTCCAAGGTCTCACCCTCTATCTCAAACGCGTGTGGTTCTCAGCAGGCATCCATCACCACTACGGCAACGAAAAGTTTGTTCCCGAATTTTCTGAGAAATGGTTGCGCACCACGCTTGCAAGCCTTAACTATAAGGTAGAAGATGAAGTGCTAGATGCCATGTTCAATCCCAACACGTTCAAGATGCGTGTCAATCAGAAAGATGGCGATGACCTCGTGCTTACCAGCGCAGGCAACTACTACGGTCACGACGTCACCCAAGCAGAAGCCGAACAATTCTATGCAGAGCGCAAACCCTCAGGCGATCCTCGTCCCGTGATGATGGGATTGAATTCTCGTTTGGTACGCGGAGTGTTTGGTTTTCTCGAAGAGCGCGTTTGGCGCGTGGGCGGACTCTACGGCGCAGCCATCGAGCAAATCGTCAAACATCTCGAAGCTGCAGAACCCTTTGCAGAAAATGAACAACAGGCAGGTGTTATCCGTCGTCTCATCGAATACTACCGCACGGGCGACCTCCGCACCTTCGACCACTATTCTATTCAATGGCTCAAAGACACCGAGAGTTTGGTGGACTTCGTCAATGGATTCACTGAAACCTATGGTGACCCCCTCGGCATGAAAGCATCGTGGGAAAGTATCGTTAACTTCAAGGATATTGCTGCTACAGAGCGCGCTCACCAATTAGCCGTCAATGCACAGTGGTTTGAAAACAACAGTCCCGTCGATGCTCGTTTCAAGAAGAAAGAAGTCAAAGGCATCTCTGCAAAAGTCATCACTGCTGCCATTCTCTCCGGCGACCTCTATCCCTCCACCGCCATCGGCATCAACCTTCCCAATTCCGATTGGGTTCGTCGTGACTTCGGATCTAAATCCGTCACCATTTCCAACCTCACCTCAGCTTACGCCAAAGCCGCTCACGGCAGCGGAATGGACAAAGAATTCATCATCGACGAACCCACGCGTCAGTTGGTACTCAAATATGGCGACCGTTGCGACGACCTCCACACCGACCTCCACGAATGTCTGGGACACGGCAGCGGACAACTCCTTCCCGGCACCGACCCTGACTCCTTGAAGTCCTATGGTTCCACCATCGAAGAAGCCCGCGCCGACCTCTTCGCGCTCTACTATTTGGCTGATCCCAAACTCGTAGAACTTGGACTCACTCCTAACATGGACGCTCACAAAGCCTCCTATTATAGTTATATCCAAAACGGAGCACTCACCCAATTGGTGCGCATCAAACCCGGTAACACCATCGAAGAAGCCCACATGCGCAATCGCGCTTTGATTGCTCACTGGGTGCTCGAACAAGCCAAGTCGCAAAAGACCGCTAAACCCTGTGTGGAATTGCTGAAACAAAAAGGCAAAACCTTTGTTCGCGTCAATGACTATGCCGAGATGCGTAACCTCTTTGGCAATCTCCTCGCTGAGATTCAGCGCATCAAGAGCGAAGGCGACTACGAAGGTGCGCGCAAACTCGTAGAAACTTATGGTGTGCAGGTAGACACCAAGGTACACAAAGAAATCCTTGAACGCTATGCTCGTTTGAAACTCTCACCCTACAAAGGTTTCATCAATCCCGTCTACCAAGCTGTTCGCGATGCTCAAGGCAACATCACCGACGTCACCATCAGTTACGATGAGGCTTTCGATGCACAGAACCTCCGCTATTCTCGCGACTATCATTTCTTGCCTTTGGTCAATGAATAATCCCCAATCGGTCATTATAGCGTAAAAGTATTAATTGCTGAACGCTAAACTCTTTTTTCCTCGCTTAGTTTTCCCCGAGAATACTGAGCGAGGATTTTCTTTTCTATCTGATAAGACTACATAGTGTTTGACTATCAGTTGATTGCGTCGTTTTTGTCTGAAAAAACACTATTGCACATTTTCGTCTGAAAAATGGATTAAGTTTGCCCTTCTTCCTTTGCTAAAAATGCTGCATAATGTCTGATTGCTTCGGTGATGAATGCGTTCTTGTTTGGCTGCTGCTGGAAAATCTCTAGAGCATCTTGTGGTATTCCTATTGTGATTTGCTTTGCAATGGTTCTTGGACGCCCCGCCCCCTTTCTTGCACCTCCTCTTGATTTTTTACTGGGTGTTTCTTGGATGTTATTCATTTTGTTTGTATTTTTGCAGTGTTCCCTCAAAAGTATGGGGTGGGGCTTTCGCCCCTTCCCCATTGCGCTTAGAGCTTTTCGCCCTTTCTGCGCTTGCGCAATCTGAACTTGAAAACGAGATTTAGTTCAATTACGTAACCGAAAATATCAATTAAATACATTGCGGTACTTTTGAGGGTTCAACTTGCAACCACTTACGCGTTAGGTTGAGTTGCGGTAATCCTTAAGGGTTGCACCCCCTTTCGATTACAATACAAAGATACGAATTTCTTTTGAAATCAACAAGTATTTTTCTTGTTTTTTCGGAGGATGTTCGTATTTTTTTTGCCTAAAAGCCCCCACGCGTTTCTCAACGAATGGGGGAAAACGTAATGAAAACGAATGAATGTGAGTGTGGGGCGCGTTGTTGC
>JABZGM010000089.1:0-1788 GCA_015259235.1 Alloprevotella sp.
GTGAAGGAAGACGTAACCAACATCATTCTCAAGTTGAAGCAAGTACGCTTCAAACAGTTAGTAGAAGAATTCGAGACTGAGAAAGCAAGTATCACCATTTCGAACTCTACGGAGTTCAAAGCAGGTGACATTGGCAAACAATTGTCCGGTTTTGAGGTTCTCAATCCCGAACTTGTAATTTGCCATTTGGATTCCAAAGCCACGATGACGATCGAAGTTACGATCAACAAGGGTCGCGGATATGTTCCCGCTGATGAAAATCGCGAGTTCTGCACCGATGTCAACGTAATTCCCATCGATTCTATTTACACTCCCATCCGCAACGTCAAGTACCTTATCGAGCCCTTCCGCGTTGAGCAGAAGACCGACTACGATAAGCTCGTGCTTGAAGTTACTACGGACGGTTCCATCCACCCAAAGGATGCACTGAAAGAGGCTGCAAAAATCCTCATCTATCACTTCATGCTCTTCTCTGATGAGAAGATCACCGTGGACGATGCTCCCGATGCTGATAATGAAGAGTTCGATGAAGAAGTATTGCACATGCGTCAGTTGCTCAAGACGAAGCTCGTCGACCTTAACCTCTCTGTCCGCGCTCTCAACTGCTTGAAGGCTGCAGACGTAGAAACCCTCGGCGAACTCGTTCAATACAACAAGAACGACCTCTTGAAGTTCCGCAACTTCGGTAGGAAATCGCTCACCGAGCTTGATGATTTGCTCGAGAGTCTGAATCTGTCGTTTGGAACCGACATTTCAAAATACAAATTGGACAAGGATTAATCCCGAGCATTCGGATTGATTAGTCAACTATCCCATTAAACAACAAGTACCCAAATGAGACACAATAAGAAATTCAATCATCTCAGTCGTACTGCTTCTCACCGCGCTGCTATGCTCTCTAACATGGCTGTGTCGTTGATCAAGCACAAAAGAATCACTACGACTGTCGCTAAGGCCAAGGCGTTGAAGAAGTACGTCGAGCCCCTTATCACTAAGTCTAAGCAAGACACCACCAACTCACGTCGTGTTGTCTTCTCTTACCTCAAAGATAAGTTCGCCGTAACTGAGCTCTTCAAAGAAGTCAGCGTCAAGGTTGGTGATCGTCCTGGTGGTTACACCCGCATCATCAAGACTGGTTTCCGTGCAGGAGACGCAGCGCCCATGTGCTTTATCGAATTGGTTGACTACAACGAGAACATGGCCAAGACTGAAAAGAAGGCTAAGCGTACTCGTCGTTCAAAGAAGGCCGCTGCTGAAGAAGCTCCCGTGGCTGCTGAAGCTCAGGTCGAAGCTCCTGTTGCTGAAACAGAGGCACCTGCAACTGCAGAGTAATTTTACACCACATACTTATGCCATCCTCACTCCTCAAAAAGGAGTGGGGATTTTTTTGTACCAAGGTCTTTACGCTTGGAACGATTGTCCAAAGTATCTACACCTGAGGGTAAGCTCAAATGTCCTTATTTTGGGCGTCGATAGTGAAACATAAGAATAGTAACTGCGGTCAGTCTACTGCTAATATTGTAACAGTATTTGGGTGGATTCCACGAAAGGATGAATGAACAACTATGATCCCAGTTTGGCTGTGTTTTCCTTTTATATTTCATCGATAAGAGAGAAGCCAAAGATTGGAGGCTTCTCTCTTATTCTTTAGAGTTGAGACATACAAGTACTCATTGAGTAGACTCCTGAATAATAACTCTCAAAAGCAATGTATTGCATCTCGATTCTCCCTTATAAATCGGTAGTTGTCACAGTAACGTATATTGAGTTTGTCGCATAGCAAGATTG
>JABZGM010000089.1:1798-8397 GCA_015259235.1 Alloprevotella sp.
CTCTTTTTCTAGAAACGTAGCCTGCGTAATTGTGATAATTGATGCTGGCATTTAGATGGAGGCGCAAGGGTAGTGTCCAGTCCAACTTCCCTTTCAATTGGTGTTGCCATTGCCCCGTATGGTTAGCTGAAGCATACGTTCCCTTATTGCTTTCTAGTGTCAGTTGATAGGTGAGCGAGCAGTTGAAGGATGCAAGTCTCAACCGTGGTGTTATATTCAGCGAATGGCTAGAGAGAAGGTTGTCATTGACTTGCTGACTATTGACTCCTTGTTCGTTTGTGCCCAAGAATGTTTTGGTGCGTAACAAAGAAGTTTCGGCAAGAAGTTCCAGCCACCAATGCTGCGCTATATCTATAGGAGAGCTAAATCCGATGTTTGCATTTCCGTTCCAATTGCCCGAAACATTGACAGGTTGTATTGTCACGACGCCAGTCTTACGGTTGTAAGTGGTAAAGTTCGCAACATGATTTTGTTGTCGAGAATAGAGGAGGTGTGCAGATAAAGTACGAGTTAGCTTCCCTTTCTCTCCATCTTGCACGAAATTACGCCAATACCAAGCTACCAGCGTATTGCTACGACCCATAGTAAGGTTCTCGTTACCCATAACGATATATTGTGGGTCTGTCTTATCTGGATAACTAACGAAAGAGCGAATGCTGGGAATGTTGGGGGTGCTATGAAACCTCGCCAACAATGACCCTAAGGGGCTAGAACGTACTCTAAAGAGAGCCTCAATAGCCCAGTATCTATACTCTTGTTTCAAAGATAGATCAGGAAGATTCCGTTTGTGGTAGTCTAGTTGTTGACACTTAAAGTTTAGTGTGGGAGTGAATTCAAAGTTAAAAATACTCTTGGCTATACTAAGCTTAGGTTGAATTGTATGCTGGTCATCCTTTTCATTCCAAGAACGTGTGCTTTCGTCATCTATTGTTCGAGAAAGAGGAGAGTCTTGGTTCTTTTTGAGATTCGCAAGAAATCCGTCTCTGCCATACTCAATGTTGCTTTGATTATATCGATAGTCCAAAGATAGAGCGAAATATGAGAAGCCTTTCACCGTAAAGAAGTGAATAATACGGGCAAAGATGTCTTGCGTGTTCTTGTTAGTTTCCGTATCCAATTTGCGATCAAATCCATACGATTTGTGTGCTTCTTGATTGAAGTATTTATAGTACGTATTTTGTTGTTCTTCTTGAGCGTCATTGTTCAAGTTGAGTCGGTGTTTAACTACTAAGTAGGTGTTCGACTTGAGAAAATGATAGCTGAAGGAGAGTTGATGTTGATAGGCTGAGTTGTTCTGATTAAAGTCGTTTTTTCTTTGTTGAAAATCAATAGCAGTTGGCTCTTGCCCATTCGAATTTTGTAGAATCATAATTGCATTAGCTATGTTTCCATCCTCAACTATTGGTGCTTCATTCCAGTTCGCTTTGACGACATTGTGATTGTCCCTACTACGATTCAACTCTAATGAAGCAACATAACTCGCCGAGAGGGAGTTGGAAATGTTCCAATCCATCTTCAGGTTGTTCGAGAAGCGGTTTTGATGTGTGGTACTTATGGTTTTACCTGCAGAGAAAAGACTACCGTCAGAGAGGTATAGTTCCGAACGATAAAGTTCTTCTTTGTCATAGATCTCTTTGTTGTAATCCAAGCCGCCAGAAATTAGAAAATATCCCTTTTCTTTGGAGGTTTTCTTGTTTTTCCACAAAAACGTTGCTCCTGGAGTGTAAAATTGATTGTCTCCAGGTTGTGCAGCTCCTGCTAGTTCCTTTCCATCGCCAGAATACCACATTTGTTCATTGATATTGTTGGCATTGCCAAAAAGCGACACACGAAACTGGTCTGTGAAGGTGTTACCGAAGCCTTTTCCCGAGAAGCGTTTGTCTGTTCCCACACCAACAGTTAGCTGCCCCGTCCATATCCCCATATATCTGCGACGCACACTGACATCTGCTACGAGTTCTTGCTGTCCGTCATCAATACCCGTTTTCTCACTGAAGTCACTCTTCCGTTCATACACTTTGATATTTTTCATAATGTAGGAAGGTAATGTATGAAGTGCCAGCAAAGGATTCTTGCTCGAAAAGTCCATACCATTGATGAGTACGCGTTTGACTTCTTGCCCGTTGTGGTATAGTGAACCATTGCGAAAGCTGATGCCAGGTAGTTTTTCAAAGGCTTCTCTCAGAAGTGCCCCATTTTTCAAGGTCAAAGCATCAAGATCATAAATAGTGGTATCCTTCTTTACGACCAACAAGAAACGAGTACCTATCACCTTCGCCTCTTTTAGTTGATGTTCTTTCTCACCTTTGGTGTTTACCGAGTCAGTAGCGAGTATTGGTTTGTTGTGGCATGAGGGAATAGCATATCCAATACCAAAGTGGGAGATGAGAATAAAAATGAATCCCACTACTTTTAGAACGACCAGCGAGTAGCGCATGCAAGATGTTGTTTGTCTCATGGGTAGATAGAAAAAGGAGGTATGTTAGATTTCTGTAATGCTCAAAAAACAGAAGCGAGTTTAAGTTCTTCTTGTCCATTGTCTTTACAGTGGATACAAAGATAAGAAAAGAATTTTATTTGTTGGTATACTTCGCGATTTTCGGGGGGGGTAAGGTATTTTAACGCGGGTATATGTTTATTATGTGTTTATGGAGGTAAGGGAGATATATTGCTTTGGCTTTCACCGTGGAAGTAGATAATTGAAGGGGGCACTAAATGGAGGAGCCCCCTATATGTATATGGGAGGATATGAGGCGAAATCTCCCACGTTTTTCCAAAAACGTCCGAGAAAATTTGGAAAAACTCCGACGTTTTTTTTGAGCTTTCTCCTAGCGAAGATTTCGAGGAAGGGATGTTTAGCAAAAAGGATGAGTATTATCTCGTGGGAAAGCCTTATTTTTGCAGTTCGCGAGGTGGCGCAAATGGGGATTTTGGCTCTGTTTTGACCAGAAAACCCTGAGTGTCAGCCCTCGTTGTTCAGCATATTTTCCCAAAACGATTCAGCTATTCTTCATCATGTCGCAACTCATCATTCAAGGCGTAGAATTTGACGAAAGCACCGCCCTACCATTTGCCGAGAGCGGACCACAGGCAGGATTTCCCTCGCCCGTGCCTTCGCAGTATCAAGAGAAAATCGACTTGAATCGTGAGCTGGTATCTCATCCAGAAAGCACTTTTTATGCTAAGGTGGTGGGCGATTCGATGATCGATGCCAACATCTATGCCGGAGATATTCTCGTGGTGGATCGCTCCATCGATTTTCAAAATGGGGATATAGCAGTTTGCATCGTGGATGACGAATTTACGGTGAAGCACATCTTTGTGGAGGCAGATCATGTGCGGCTGGTGCCAGCTAATAGTCAATATCCAGAGTTGCGCATCGAGTCGGATCAGCAATTTAGTGTGTGGGGCGTGGTGACTTACGTCATCCATGCTGTGCGCAGAGAGACGATGCCGAAGGCGCAAAAGAGCAAGAAATAGCGCGTCGCTTGGTCACTTCGTGGAGGCTGCGTCACTCTCGTTGCGCTATGCGCATTTTACCTCCAAAAGCCTGAGGGAGGTGGTTTCCTCTTCAGTTTGTTTCTCCCCTATACCCGAAAAGTTGGCATGATAGCTGTCATCGATTGCAATAATTTCTTCGTGTCGTGCGAGCGCGTCTTTCGTCCGTGTTTGCTCGATAAGCCCGTTGTGGTGCTTTCCAACAACGATGGGTGTGTGATTGCGCGCAGTAACGAAGCCAAAGCTCTCGGCATTGGCATGGGAGAACCCTATTTCAAGGTGAAGCATCATTGTCAGCGGAGTGGACTGATGGTGTGCTCTGCCAATCACACACTCTATTGCGACATGTCGCAGCGCGTGATGCAAATCATCGGGCAATATGCCACGCGGATGGAGCAGTATAGTGTCGATGAAGCCTTTGTCGATTTCAGTGGCATCCCCGATGTTCACAATGTGGCGCGGCAGTTGGTGCAGCGCATCAAGCAGTGCACGGGCATTCCGGTGAGCATCGGCATGGCACCCAACAAGACTTTGGCAAAAATTGCGAGTCGATTTGCCAAAAAATATCCAGGTTATCAGAGTTGTTGCTTCATCGATAGCGACGAGAAGCGCGTGAAAGCCTTGCAACTCACAGCGATAGAAGATGTGTGGGGTGTGGGACGGAAGACGTTTGTCAAATTAGCAGCTGGGGGAGTGAAGACAGCCTACGACTTCGCACAATGGGGAGTGACGCGCGTGCGCAATAGTTTTCACAAACTGGGCGAACAAATGTGGCGCGAACTCAATGGAGAGCATATTTTAGACCTCGAAACACCAGCCGCGCGACAGAGTTTGCAGCATACGCGCACTTTCAAACAACCCATCACCGATGCGGAAACTCTGCACAGCCTGATGGTGGATTTTGCGGTGCAAGTGGGCATCAAATTGCGCAAAGAACGCTCTGCAGCCTTGCAACTCAATGTCTTTGTGGCTACCGATCGCTTCTCCACGATCCAGCCCTATGTTTTTCGCAGCACATTTCATCGCTTTGAAGTCGCCACCAATGAAGCTCGTGAATTGGCAGCCGCTGTGGGGCAGTGTCTTGTGTCGTTGCATCTTGACGGATTGCCCGTGAAGCGTGCAGGGGTGGGGGCAACGCTCATCGAGCATGATGGGGTGCAAGGTGCGCTTTTTGACACGATAGATCGTGAAAAGCAGCAGCGACTGCAAGCGGCTGTGGACAATCTGCATGCTGTCATAGGAGAGCACTCCCTCCGTTTGGCTTCGCAGACTGACCCTTCTTCGGTGGTATCGTCAGAGCATCGCTCGCCTCACTACACCACGCGCTTGAGCGATGTGATTGAAGTGAAATGAGCCGTGGTGATGACAGCCAATTCAGAAAGACGTAATGAGATAAAATGTACTGGTGCTTTTACTCGGCTAATCTTGCAAAAGCATATAAGATATATTTTAGAATACTTTTCTCCCTTCTGTTTGTATATATAAGCAGAAGGGTGTTGTTTTTAGGAGTGGAAAGCGCATATATGACGAAAAATCACTATCTTTGTCATCTACATATACGAAATCTACATGAAATCAACCTTATTATCCACTTTATTGGCATGTGCTTTGTTTAGCACTTCTCAAGCACAAGCTCAACAATTTGTCAATTTGACTCCTGTGCCCATGCAGATGCATGTGGACAAGGGAGTGTATCGTCTGCCTGCGCAGTTCACCATCGGTGGTGCGCAACTTCCCGATAGCATCAAGGCAGAAGCCCAAAAGTTTGTCACTGATTTTAATAAATCAGCCACTGGTGCTACGGCATCTTTCAGCAAGAAGGCTGAAGGTGCGGCGCTCGAGTTGGTGCACAATCAGACCCTCTACAAAACTCTCGGACAAGAGGGCTACAAACTTTCGGTGACTGCTAATGGCATCCGCTTGGAAAGTGCCACTACCAGCGGCTTCTTCTATGGTTTGACCAGTTTGAAGAAGATGCTGCCAGCCTGTATTGCTGCTGGAGTGAAGGATGAAAAGGTTGTCACTTATGAGTTGCCCTTGGTGCAAATCACCGACAAACCTCGATTCCCTTACCGCGGTTTTATGCTCGATGTGGCGCGCCACTTCTTCAGTGTGCAAGAGGTGAAGAAGATGCTCGATGTGATGGCGATTTACAAGCTCAATAAGTTCCATTTCCACTTGACCGAAGACCAAGGTTGGCGTTGGGAGGTGAAGAAATATCCCAAACTCACGAAGGTGGGTGCAGTGGCTTCCAACACCTATGTGACGTCAATGGAGCATGGTGCTTACTGGACGAACCAACAATATGGTCCCTATTTCTATACTCGTGAGGATTTGAAAGAAATCGTGGCGTATGCCGCTGCAAAGCACATTGAGGTCATTCCCGAGATAGATATGCCTGGTCACTTCTCCGCAGCGATGGCGGCTTATCCCGAGTTTTCGTGCAATCCCGATGGGGTGCACCGCGTGGAAACCTGGGGTGGGGTGTTCACCGACGTGTTGAACGTGGCAAATCCTAAGGCAGTGCGCTTCGTGAAAGACATTCTCGATGAGTTGATGTCGATTTTCCCCTCAAAAAATGTGCACATCGGGGGTGACGAATGCCCCACCACGGCTTGGGAAAACAATGCAGAGTGTCAAGCGATGTACAAGAAATTAAATCTTACGAGCTATCGTCAACTGCAAACGCATTTCATCGCTGAGATCACGGACTATCTCAAGAGCAAAGGACGCAAAATTTCGGTGTGGAACGAGACCGTGACGGAAAAGGGAGCGGATCTCCAACTGATGAAGAAGACCGGCGCAACGGTGTATTGCTGGGTGCCTGCTCGCAAGGGCGCGGAGATAGCCAATAGTTTGGGACTTCCTAGCATCTACACGGTTTATGGTCCTTATTATATCAACCGCGCGCCTCGCAAGGATGGTTGGATGAAGACGCTCCCCGGCAATGGTAGCGATCATCTCAAAGCTACTTATGAGGAACAACCCACAGACTTTTCACACTCCATCGGTGTGCAGGGTACATTCTGGACAGAACACGTGGCGACTCCCGATGTGATGGAATTCCTCGCCTTACCTCGTTTGATTGCCGTGGGCGAAGC
>JABZGM010000008.1 GCA_015259235.1 Alloprevotella sp.
GTCTGGGTCGAGCGCGTAGAGGTTCAAATCCATGATCGACTTAGCAGCATCAGCAGCTTGTTGCCAGTTGCCACGATAGAGTGCGTAGCGCATCTTGATGGCTAAGGCAGTACCCTTAGCGATGCGTCCACTTTCTGCAGGAGCATTGGGAAGCAAAGAGATAGCGCGATCGATGTCTTTGTCGAAATGTGCCCAAACTTCAGCCTCAGTATTACGAGGCACCTTGGCAGCCTCCGCGTTGGGGAAGAAATCGTCCATGATGGGCACACCACCATACCAGAAATTCATGCGCGCATAGTCGAAAGCACGGATGGCAAGGGCTTGACCGAGGAGATTGTTGTATATCTTCTTATCAGCAATTTTGGCACGGTCGATGTTGTTGACCACATTGTTGCAGCGCGAAATCGTGCCGAAATCATAGAAAGAGGCTCCAGTGCTGCTAGCTGTCCATGTGCCATTGCCCAGAGGTCGCCAACCTTCCCAAGGGAAGTTGTTGTAGGCTATGTCGGAAGCTGCATCTAGATAGAAGATGGAAGAAGAACTCGCCCAGTCAGAATAAGCCGTAGTGAGAAATTTATTGACATCTTCAGCACTCTTCCACGTAGTCGAAGGACTAATGGCATCGCGTGGAGTGGTGTCTAGGAAGTCAGAACATGAAGTGGCGAAGAGCGCAGCGAGCGCAACAACGGCATATTTAATACGTTTCATGATAGTGTCTATTTTGAGGTTAGAAGGTCACGGAGATACCCAAAGAGTTGGTCATCATGAGAGGATAGTTAGATCCACGTTCTACATAGGTTTCAGGATCTGTATGCACCTTCATGCCGTCGATAGTCAAGAGATTTTCGACAGAATAGTAGCAACGCATCTTGGAGATACCCAGCACGCGGGTGATACTTTGTGGAAGCGTGTAGCCTAATTGGATGTTCTTGAGA
This sequence comes from Alloprevotella sp., assembly GCA_015259235.1. Taxonomy (GTDB): domain Bacteria; phylum Bacteroidota; class Bacteroidia; order Bacteroidales; family Bacteroidaceae; genus Alloprevotella. The sequence goes on from JABZGM010000008.1 coordinate 936, forward strand.
CGAACGTGACTGGTGTTGCTCAACCAGAAGGAGCTCATGACACGACGCCAGTGGCTCATAGACTGTTCACCTTCTACGACGCGAGGCATCTGAGGATTGCTCTTGTTGTAAGTCCAAGAATCGCGCCAGATGGTAGAGGGGTGAGAGTTGTCACCTTGGAAGTCACCATAGATTTCAGAACCTAGCACACGTTGTGCACCAGCATATCCAGAGAGGATGGCTTGGAAGTCGAAATTGCGCCAACCGAGGTTGAGCACCATACCGAAGTTCCATTTAGGTTGTGCTGTGCCGTGATAGGTGCGGTCGTCTTCGGTGATTTTACCGTCGCCATTGGTGTCTTTGTAAATCAAGTCACCAGCGTGGAATTTGTTGCTACCGAAAGGATAACCCTTTTGTTGGCTGTATTTATCCATCCAAGCTTTTGCTGCTTCTTCAGTGGGGAAGAATCCGTCGGCTTCATACATATAGTAGGTGCCATAAGCACGACCAACGGCATTTCTTTGGTTGCCACTGGGCAGATAGTCCACACCACCAAGGTTGAGGATTTCGTTCTTGTTGTAAGACACGTTACCTTGTGCACCAAATGACCATTCACCCCATTTCTTTTGATAGCCGAGGGTCAATTCCACACCACTGTTGCGCATTGCTCCCACATTGTCCATGTAGTCACCTAGCATAAATTCGTAAGGAACAGGCACGCGCATAATGATGCCAGTGGTCTTGCGGTCGTAGACATCGAGGCTACCAGTGAGGCTATTCCATAATTGGAAATCAACACCTACACCCCAGGTGCGAGCTTCTTCCCAAGAGATGGTGGTTTGTTTGTAGCTTCCTTGATAGTAACCTGTGTTGGGCTTACCATTGAAGTTGCTGACTCCACCAATGTTATAGGTATTAACTGCAGGATAGTAGTCATTGAGTGCGTCTTGGTTACCGAGAATACCCCATGAACCACGCAACTTGAGATAGTTGAGCCAACCTTTGGTGTTTTCCATAAAGGATTCTTCAGAGATGCGCCATGCAGCAGAGAATGAGGGGAAATAGCCCCAACGATGCCCTTTTGCAAAACGTGAAGAAGCGTCTGCACGCAAGTTGGCTTCAAAGAGATAGCGTCCCATCAAGTCGTAGTTGATACGACCAAAGTAGCTCAACATATTCAAATCGCGAGAATATCCGCCGTTGGTTGCAGTGGCTGATTCACCAGCGTTCATATCGGTAAGTTCATTGCCAGGGAAATTCTTGCGCTCTGCAGAGAGTCCGTGATAGTGATAGCGTTCTGCATGATAACCTCCAAGGAACTTGAATCCGTGGATGCCGAACTGCTTATCGTAGTTGAGCGTGAGATCGAGGGTGGTGCGATAGTCATCGCCAAACCCTTCGTTAAGTTTGTTGGGAGACGTTTCTTTATTGGAATTGTAACGGAAATACTTCAAAAAGGCTTGTTGATAAGTATTATCGGCTACGTGTCCAAGTTTAGCACTCAACATCAAATTGTTGAGCAACTGATAGTCAAGACCAAGGTTAGCTGTGATTTTGCGTTTTTCGTTCTTCACGGGTTCGTTGGCTTCTAACCACGCAATAGGACTACCATCACCGATGGTGCCGTAAGTGCCATTTTTGAAGTGGGCAGGAATCCAAGGTGCGATGATGTTAAGCTGACGAATGATTTGGTCAGAACCACCTCCAACATAGTTATTGTTGGGGTCGTTGTGGTTGTCTTGGATGAAGTTTAAGCCAACGTGACCGGTGAGTTTAGGAGAGAAATTGAAGTCTAAGTTGGTGCGCATGGTGAAACGCTCACGATTAGACGACTGCAAGATGCCTTCTTGGGTGAGATAGCCAGCAGAGGCCATATATTTTACCAAATCAGAACCACCTGTAACATTGACACTGTGTGATTGTTGCACACCTGTTTTATAAGCAAGTCCGTACCAATCGGTGTTGGGGTGTCCGTCGGGGTCGGTGCCATTGGCAAATAGTTTCAAGTCTTCATCACTCCAACGTGCTTTTTTGCCGTTGGCAACAAGCGCGTCGTTATACATCTTGGCATATTCATAAGAGCCCAAGCGCTCAACTAAGCGGGTCGCATTGAGGAAACCTACGTTACCATTGTAACTTACGACTGGCTTACCGGTCTTACCGCGTTTGGTGGTCACCAAGATGACACCATTGGAAGCCTTAGAACCATAGATGGCGGCAGAAGCTGCGTCTTTCAACACTGAGATGCTTTCAATGTCATTAGGGTCAAGGGAGTTGAGTGTACCCGCTTCGATACCATCAATGAGGATGTAGGGAGCTGCATTGTTGAGCGTACCAATACCACGCACGCGGATAGTAGAACCATCGGCGCCAGGACGTCCTTGTCCTGCGGTAACGGTGACACCAGGCATCAAGCCTTGGAGAGCAGAAGAAACGTTTTGCACGGGACGACTCTGCAATTCTTCACTCTTGATTTGAGCAACAGAACCGGTGAGATTTGCCTTGGTTTGGCGGCCATAACCCACTACAACTACTTCAGAAAGATTGGCATTGCTTTCTTTCAAAGTGATATTGAGGGGAGCACCATCGCCCACAGCCACATCGAGTTTATCATAGCCAATATAGCTAACATTGACATATCCGCTACGCACTCCATTGAGGGTGAAAGCACCGCGTTCATTGGTTAAAGTGCTGATGCGTGGATTTTGAGCATCACGTACAAGAGCACCGACAAGAACTTCGCCTTTTGCATCACGCACCACACCAGTGACACGTTTTGTATTGGCTGCTTTTTGATCCATCACGGCTGCACGATGGGTGGTAGCTTGCGCAGCAAGAGCTTGCGCTGGAGAGAAAGGCAGTGCGCCCAAAGCACACATCAAGCCGATGAAAGCCGACATCCGCGCAGCACCTCGGCTTGCGGAGGGTCTACGATTAGCATTGCTCATCATAGGGGTTTGTTTTTAGGTAAAAGACAATGGAGAATCTACGAAGGATTCTAAGACGGGCGAAGAGATTTGGTGGAGAGGTGTAATCCTCAAGTACATGGTAAAATCACCCGTTGTTTCGGTTATAGAAGATTGGCGTATGTAGCTTGCCAGAAGCAAGTACGGTCAATTTGTTGTTTTCGTCTTGGTCTTAGGAAAGAGGTTCCTAGCGGCACTTCTCTGGTATTGTTGGAATTTGTGCCGTAAGCGGTGAATGAAATGTGAGAATTTACAAGTAAAAGTACTCAAACATGGAGCTTACAACCGCTATTTTGTCAACTGCACTTGCAGTTTTCAACTGTTTTCGAGGGCGAATTTGAGATTTTTTTTCGAGTTCTCCAAATTATTTCTGCATTTTTTCTCGTCAAGCAGTCATTTTTCAAGAAAAAACCCCTATTTCCCCCTTGAAAGACGGGAGAAACGTGGAAACTTGCGAAAGAAATCCTATAATCCCCACACACCCTAATGAGCGAAAAAGTAACAGCTTTGAACACCACTCCAAGGTTGCATGGGATTAGGATACACCTTTCAAAAACGATGAGTTCAACACGCACAAAACACGCCTCAAAGGGTAAGTTGATAAGTGATTCTAAAGAATATATTTTTATATTTTACGTATATCATCTCAAACCATGCATCAATAGCAATGAGCAAGCCGAAAACAGAATGATAAAATCGAAACATAAGCATTGACAGATGTCAAGATAACCAGAATTTCTCAAATAAATTCGCAAGTTTTCGACTTATCATCATTCAAAACAGATTGAAAGAAGGAAATAAGTAAAGAAAATAAATATCATACATTTTCACAAGAAACAAGTCGATAAACTATCAAAATCGACACTTAAAAAGAAAAATGATACAGAAAAAGAAACATTCTCTTGTCAAAACGAGCAACAAACAGTATATTTGCAACCGAGTCACTGCATAATATAAGTGACAACCTTCGATTATGCAATGATCCAACCGCTCATTTTACTATTTATCACACCATGCCAATGAGGACAAATCCCCCACTTCGTAGTTTTATGGCCGCAATCATCGCGGCAGGATCCTTGACGGCCGCCACGCCACTCTCAGCACAAACCACAGCCACTACCCAAACTGCCGCACAAGACCATGTGGTGTCTGGTATGGTGTTTGACAAAACGGGTGAACCACTTGTTGGTGCCAACGTGCGCGTCACACTGGGTCGCAAAGTTTGGACAGCACAGACCGACAGCAAAGGTGCTTATCGCGTGAAACTGCCTGCAGGCACCAGCACAGCTGGACTTTCTATATCGGCTTCCTATCTTGGTATGAAGCGACAAACGAAGAGCGGACGCAGCAATGTGGCGCACTACGACTTTATGCTCGACGATCACAGCCAAAGCCTCGGAGAGGCAGTGGTAACTGGTTATGGCACCATCTCAACGCGCGAAAAGACAAGTGCCATCACTTCGTTGAAAATGGAAGAAATCCTCATGCCAGGCATGACGAGCTTAGAGCAAGCTCTCGAAGGTCGTGTGCCGGACATGGTGTTTATGCAAAACTCTGGTGAAGTGGGTGCAACGGCACGTATGCGCATCCGCGGTACGTCTACCCTCATCGGCAACCGCGAACCATTGTGGGTGCTCGATGGCATCCCCCTCTCCGACCCTGTCGATGTGACCAACGAACAGCTCAACGACCCTGACTACATCAACTATATCGGTAATGCAATTTCGGGCATCAACCCCCAAGACATTGAGCGCGTCGATGTACTGAAGGACGCGGCTGCTACAGCGCTCTATGGCACGCGCGCAGCAAATGGCGTGATTGTGGTGACCACCAAGAAGGGTGAACCCGGTCCTCCTCGCATCACCTACAATAGCCAGTTGAAATACACGGCGCGTCCTCGCTATTCCGACCGCGACATCTACTTGATGAACTCACAAGAACGCGTGCAGTTTGGACAAGAATTGATGAACCTCCACTACACCTTCCCCAACCACATGACCATGGTGGGTTATGAAGGTGCATACCACCGTTTTGTCACGGGGCAGACGGACTACAATGGCTTTTTGGCTGAAGTGCAACGCGCAGAAACGGTGAATACCGACTGGTTTAAGTTGCTCACCCACGACACTTTCAACCATAACCACACCGTGGCACTCTCCGGAGGTAGTGAAACAGCCAGATATTACGCGTCTTTGGGCTACAACCGCGAAGAGGGCGTGCAGCTTCACCACAACAACGACCGCTACACAGCTTCGCTCAACATGCAAACGCGCATCGCGAAGGTGATCCAAGCGAATATTCGCCTCAATGCCAATGTGCAGAAGAAAACGCAACTCCCTGGCGAAATTGATCTCTTGGGCTATGCTTATGGCACTACACGCGCGCTTCCTGCCTTCAACAACGACGGGTCTTACTTCTTCTACCAACGTCATGCCTACAATGTGGGCACCGACAAGAACGAGCAATATAAATATGCTTACAACATTCTGAACGAGATTGAGAATGCAGAGAAGCTCTACAGCTCTAACGGCATCATGGCAGCACTCGATTTGACCTATCGTTTCAAAACACTGCTTGACCTCACGCTCACCACTTCTTATCAGCGCACCCACTCCGACAACTCCACGTGGTTTGGCGAGAAATCCAACTATGCTGCACAGCTCCGCAATGCAGAATACGGACAAGCCCCCATCCCTGGCGATTATGGGCTCTCGGATATGCCTTACGGCGGTGTGTATAACACTGGCACGAACGTCAACGAAAACTTTACGCTCCGTGCACAAGCTAATTTCCGCCATGCTCTCGGAGAAAAGAAACAGCATCTTCTCAGTGCTTCGTTGGGTTATGAGATGAACGTATCAAATACAGATGGTTTCAGCGAAAACACTCGCGGATTCTTCAAGAGTCGTGGTTTGAAATATGTGAACATGACAGCGGAGGAAATGAATCGTTTCCCCAAATATGCTTCATGGGTGGCACACAATCACCCCACGCTCCGTGCCGACAAGACGCACCGCCTGAGTGGCTACGCCATTTTCTCCTATTCTTATGGTAGCCTCTTCTCATTGAGTGCCAACACGCGCTTTGATGCTTCCAACAAGTTTGGCTCACGCAGCAACGAAAAGTTCCTTCCTGTGTGGTCTGCCTCTGGTATGCTCAATCTGAAGTCTCTCCTCTTGCGCCAATATGATGCCGTGAGCGATTTGCGCCTGCGCACCTCTTTTGGTAAAACAGGTAATATGGTGGACAATCAAACGCCCAACCTCTTGTTGCGCCAAGAGAGTCTCGACACTTACTATGGAGAAAATGTGGCAAAAGTGGATGCTTTGCCCAATCCCTACCTGCGCTGGGAACAGACCGACCAGTGGAACGTGGGTGTGGATGCGTCGCTCTTCGACTATCGCCTCACAGTGGGTGTGGATGCTTACTACAAGCATACGAAAGATGCCTTTGACAACACGCTGGTTTCTCCCTTCAATGGTGTGGAAAACTATGTCATGAACGGCAGCGACATCACCAATAGCGGTTTCAGCATCAATCTTTCGGCTTATCTCCTCAAGACGCGCGACTGGTCGTGGTTGGTTTCTGCCAACTATTCGGTGGTCTACAACAGCATCAACACGAAGACTGCCAATAAATATAAGATTGAAAAGTATCTCAATGGCACTGCCATCATGGACCGCAAGTCGATTGGCACATTCTATAGTTATAATTTCATCGGACTCGACCCACAAAATGGTCTTCCTCTCTTCGACGACTACCGCGATCGTCAGCATTTGCTCGAAGGACAGCCGCTCGACCGCATTATGGAACGTGTGGGAGTGGTTAGTGGAAGCCGCGAACCCAACTTTGCAGGCTCATTCTACAGCACTTTGCGCTATCAACAGTGGTCGCTCTCTGCGAGCTTCAACTATGCACTCGGCAATAAGATTCGCAAATTTGCCTTGTATAAAGACGTGCTCGATGGTGTTTCCTCAGAAAACAATGTGCGCAAGGAGTTCACCCATCGTTGGCGCAAACCTGGTGATGAGCGTCACACCCAACTTCCTTCGCTCATCAGTCCGAGTGATCCTGCTTTTGGCGACAACCGCTACCACTGGAGTGCTGCAACTCCCGCAGCAACCCAAGGTTTCGAGGCTTTCGCCGACAACTACTGGATGATGTACGACAACTCCAATGCACGTGTGGTATCTGGCAGTTACTTGCGCTTGAGCAACCTTGCTTTGCGCTATCAGTTCACACGCAAACAACTCAAAGGATTGCCCTTCTCTAACCTCGCATTCGATGCTGCAATGACCAATGTCTTCACACTCAAATCGTCGGCTCTCGAAGGTCAAGACCCCACACAGTCTGGTTTCTCACTGCAAACTTCCCTCTCTCTTCGACCATCCTTCACCTTTGGCTTGAGAGTTTCGTTCTAATCATCTCCCACCTTGAGGCAGCTGGCATGCTTCTCCCCAGAAGTAGCCTCCACACAGCCTCAACCAATGCATAGATTACTCATGAATCACAAGTTTTCTACTCTCGCACTTGCCCTTTCGCTCCTAGGCACTGCAAGCTGCAACGACTTTCTCGATCAGTATTCTCAAGATCGCGTAGTCGCAAAGACCGTGCAAGATCTCAACGAACTGCTGGTGGGCGATGTTTATCTCAAAAGTTATGTCGTGAACAAAGGTGTTTCTGCCGGCACTTACGGATTTGTCAACATCCTCGACGATGATATTAACACCACCGGTACGTCACAACAGGGCAACGTGGGCAACACGGCGTGGACGCACACCGTAGCTCCCATGTATGGCTTCTTCACTTGGCAACAAGATGTGCGCTATAATTATGGTCGCACCAACAAGCTCAACGATGATGCTACGCTCAAAACACTCTACACACGCATCAATCATGTGAACAACATCGTAGATCTCATCGACGACATGCCACATGCCACTGAGGAAGACGCAGCCCTCTACCACCGCGTCAAAGGTGAGGCACTCTTTGCACGCTCGCAATTCTACTTCACACTGGCTAACCTCTACGGACGTCCCTATCGTCTCGACTCCGCAGCCGTAGACCTATGCGTTCCTTTGAAGCTCACCTCTTATGTGGAGCACAACAAAGACAAAGAGACACAATTCGCTCGCGCCACTAACGCCGAGGTTTATGCACAAGTGGCAAAGGATTTGGAGACAGCTGCCAGCGAACTGACGGTTTCTCCACAGCCCGACCGTTTCCGTCTACACCGTGCATCGGCAGAGGCTGCTAACCTCCTTTTGAGCCGCGTGTATCTCTATATGCAACGATGGAGCGATGCCGAAAAGGCAGCTCGTCGCGTGGTAGAAAGTCCACGTGCCAAGCTCGCTACTATCGCTTCGCTGCAAAGTGGTCAACCATTCCTGACACGCAACAACGCAGAAATCCTTTTCACACAAGGAGCCAACTATTTAGCTGCCTCAGACCGCAACACTTCGCTCACAGGAGCTCCTGCCGACTATTGTGTTGCTCAAGAATTATACGACTTGTTCTCTGAGTTTGATGCGCGTCGCAACGCGTTTTTTAGCAAAAACTCTCTCTCCGACAGTCTCGGATTGACCAATAAATATGAGCGCACCACCGAAGCCAACCACATCTCCGATGGTTTCACCCTCCGCACTGCAGAAGCCTACCTCAATCTGGCAGAAGCCTTGGTGATGCAAGGCAAAGAAGCCGAAGCCAACTCGGTGCTTCATCAACTGCAACGTCAGCGCATTGACGACAATTTGGGCGACAAAATAGGAGAAGAACTCGTGAATGAGATTCGCAACGAACGCCGCCGCGAACTGTGCTTCGAGGGTCACCGTTGGTTCGACTTGCGCCGCTATAGTGTGCTGGAGAAATATCCTTTACACAAGACTATCGTGCACGCTTTCAATGCCTACACGGAGCAAAACTCTTTCCTCACCACGCATCTCTTCACCCTTCCTTCGGGCGATGCGGCTTACACCTTCTCGCTTCCCGAAAGTGTTGTCTCCTTCGACAAGGTGCCCATGCCGAATAACATCCGTCCCGAACGCGTGGAAGTGAAGAAACCTCGTGAATTGCCCGAACTTCCCAAGGAAGACGAAGAAGGCGGCAACACCGAGACACCTCCCGCTCCCTAAGCATTGTCGCACCACTCTACAAGGGGCACGCTAACGCCTTGTGCTTCCTCCGCGAAAAAGCGACAACACTTCACGTTTCTCAACTTCTTAAGCCTCTCCCTCTATGAAACATATCTTTTTGTTCCTCTGTTCGCTCCTTGCTCTCGTGGGCTGCAGCAGCGAAGATCCTATCACCCCTGGGCTCACTTATGGCAACGACTTTGTCATCACCGACCAACCCAACGATTCCATTCAACATGAGCGCTATTTGCTCTACAAGGATTTCGGAGTGCCTGTATATTTCAACGATACCATCGCTAAGCACAACCAAGGTCTTGGCGTGGATGGAAAACCTCGTACGACTTACGAGACTGTAGATCTCAACTGGACCTTCTCGGGCTACAATCGTGGGGTGAAATACTCCTACGTCTATCTCACCGCTCCCGAAGATCAGATGCGTGCCCTCCGCTTCATCCGCAGTTATCTCGGTCATATTTCTAAGCCCATGCGCCCCTTCAGCATCATGGTGGCAGATACCCTTACTGCCACTTCGACGCACCGCACACAACAACCTACTTTCCACGTGGGATTCCGCACCCTTGTGCTTGCGCAAGTGCGTTCGCTCACCGATTCCGCCAAAGTTGCCACCCAAATCAACACCATCGTGCAAAGCATGGTGAGTGATCGCGTGAAAGCGCAAACTGCGCTCTGCGGTCGCTTCGCAGAGGTGAGCAAAACCAATGGCTGGTATGGACAAGAATGGAAGAAGCTCAACAACGTCTACTCCATGCCTACGGTGGTAGATTTGGGCAAGAAGAGCTTCGTCTATTCCGTCAATGCACTCTTCGATGAGCCTCCTTTCACCCCCTACAACCACGAAGACATCGTAACGCTGCTGTTGCGTAGCACCGGTGGTCAAGATCCCATTGCAAAAGATGAGGAAGAAGCTCAAAACATGCGCAAAGCCATGATCGCAGAAATCGCACAATTTGGTTTCCTCACCGGTTGGAAGCAATCGGGAGCCTACGCCCCAAGTGATGACAGCGAAGACCGCGAACAATATCTTCAAGCCTTGCTCTATTTGGGCGATGGTGGTTTCCGTCAACGCTATAGAGACTTCCCCCTCGTGATGCAAAAATATGAGTTGCTCTACAACTTTATCACCCAATCTTTGGGCTTGAATCTCAACTACAGCCGCATTGAACAATAAGCCTCCGCATCGCTCCGTTTCTTTGCACATTATTCACCGACAACGTATAAGTTCTCCTTTATGAAGTCCATACTATATTCCCTCCTCCTACTAGCCACCTGCACACTCGTGGGCTGCCGCGACGACGAAACACGTGATTTCAGCTATCAAGCATCGGCGGTTGCGGCTGGTCCTGACTTCACCGACCCTCGCGACAGCAATGTTTACCACACCATTCGTGTGGGCAACCAACTTTGGTTGGCTGAAAATCTGCGCTATGCCCCTAATGGTTATAGCCTAGATGGTGCTTTCACTTGGGAAGAAAAACCTGTGGATCAAAAGAAAATGGTACCCGATGACGAAATTCTGGGACAAATGATTCAAGACCTCTTCCTAGATCCGAAGTTCGACGGTTGGAAAGTGGATGGCACACCCATCGACAATTTCATCCTCCCCTACTTCAAGCACTACAAACGTGGTCGCATGACCGCAGCCCAACTGCGTGAAAACATCGCCTATCTCAACCCGGCTTTCGACGATACCCTCACCACTCGCCTCGCTAGCTTTGCCCTCCAACCTGCTGCGCGCGCCAAATATGGCCGTGCCAACTTCGAAAAAGCGGAGAAAGCTAACGGAGGTTATGTCAAAAAATATGGTTTTCTCTATTCTTTCGAAGCCGCTCAAAAAGCCGTTCCTGAAGGTTGGCGTCTACCCTCCGACAAAGATTGGCAACAACTAGAACAAGCCTTCGGACTCTCTGCTCAAGAAGCTCAGCGCAACAATGCGTGGCGCGGTGCAGGCTTGGGCACTGTCATGAGCGAAGGTGGAGCAAGCGGATTCAATGCCCCCTTAGGTGGTGCCAATGTTTACCAGAAATCGCGCGGACAACTTTATCTTAACCGCGGTAAATCGTGGTACTATTGGACTTCCACTCCTGTCACGCTCAACGATTCCCTCCAAGGTGCCATCGTGCGCATGTCTTCTCACTTCAACGACAAGGTTTGGCGCGGCACTTCTCGTATTGACAACATGGCGCGCTCCGTACTCTACAGCGTCCGCTGCGTCAAAGACGTGACTGCCACGAACAAATAAATAGTCTATTTTAGGAGAAATCCCCCTTTTCTCCGACTAATCGTCTACATCTTCCAGAAAGAATCCGTACCTTTGACGAAATTTCTCACAAGATTACATCCTACGTCTAAGTATTTTCCCTTATGACTCTCAAATCTCTATTCCTCGCTTGTGCCACTGCTCTGGGCGCACTCGCACCCTTGGCTGTTGCCGCTCAAGTAGAACCCAGTATGTATGGCGACAAAGTGAAAGCCGACATCAAAGTCAACTATGTCCACTCCCTCGATGAAGCTCTGACGCGCGCCAAAGCAGAGAAGAAGCCCATCTTCTTCAACTGCTATGCGGACTGGGCGATTCCCTGCCACGGTATGGACATCTATGTCTTTTCTAACCAAGAATTTGCAGACTATCTCCACAAGAATTTCATTCCTTTCTATATGGATGTGAGCAAAAGACAGAATGCTGCTATTGCTAAGCGCTACAACATTCATCGATTTGCCCATTTTCTTGTCCTCGATGCTGAGGGGAATGTCGTCCAACGCATTATCGGTGGCAAACAGCTCCCTGATTTTCAAAAGGATCTAGCACTTTCTCTCTCTCCCAAAACTTCTCTCGCAGGACTTTCTGCTGCTTATCAAAAAGGAAAGCGCGACAAAAAAACACTGCGCAACTATCTCTATGCGCTGAATCTTGCTGACGACTCCACTTTCAACCAAGTGGCACAAGAATATTGGTCGCAACTCTCGGAGAAGGAATATGCAAAGGAGGACAACTGGTTTATTCTTTCGCGCCTCATCACCGACCGCCAAGCTCCGCTCTACCACTATTTGTTGGAACATCGCGACACATTTGTCAAAAACGTCGGGGAAGCCAAAGTAAATGGTTTCTTGGAACGTATGTTTTATTCCGAAGCTGCCGCTTATGCTTCTGGCACCGCTCCCTACGATGCTGATGCACTCTTAGACCTCTCCTTGGGGGCACGCAAAGCCGCCATTGCCGACACTTCAGCCATCTATCCCACGCTCAAATTGGCTGAACTCCGTGGCACCAAACAATATGACGCGCTCGTTGACTTTATGGAACAACAAGGCACAAAATTCCAAAGTTCGCGCACTAGCTACGAACTCACCTTCGATTTTCCCGACCTCAACGCCCAACAAACACAACGCCTTTGCGCTTATCTCCGTCAGCGTTCCACTGTCGAAACAGGAAGCGCAGCCAAACAATTGAGTTTCCTAGCAGACCGTTTGGAGAAAAACGATGGTATCATCTTCGACCATCTCACCCTCAAAGAAGCCCTAGCAAAAGCCAAAGAGAGCGGCAAACAAGTCTTTGTGGACTGCTTCACCGAATGGTGCGGACCTTGCAAAATGTTGGCACGCGATGTCTTCCCTCGCCCTGAAGTGGGCAAGGTGTTCAACGCACGCTTCGTCAATCTCAAAATGGATATGGAGAAAGGCGAAGGACTCGAAGTGGCAAAACGCTACGGTATCACCGCCTATCCCACACTCCTCGTCATCAATCCCGATGGCACAGTAGCTGGTAAAGTGGTAGGCGCACGACTCCAAATAGAGACATTCCTCGAAGAAGTGGAGAAGATTCCTACTGCCACTCAAAAGTAATCATTCACCGAGCACGATTTCTATTCCCTCCTATGACAAGTCCCTTTCTTCGGTCGTTGGTTCTCGGCTGCTTGTTGATTTCCACCTCACTTTTCACAGCTGCACAACGCTTTCGCGCCATCGTGCCCTATGTTAATGAGGGAGGAAAACTCCTTGTTTCCCTCAAAGTCAATGGACAACAAGGGCGTTTTCTGCTCGACACAGGTGCTCCCTGCTGCGTGAGCCACGAATTTGCCACACGCATCGGACTCAAGGCAGGAGAAATGCGCACAGGCGAAGACTCCAACGGCAGAGCGGTGCAAGCCTCTCTGGTCAATCTCGACAGCTTGCAACTAGGGGCTGTGACCTTTCGCAACATCCAAGCTATGCAATGGGAAAAGGGCAACCCCACAGCGCAACTCATTGACGGCATATTGGGATACAACCTCTTGCGAATGGGCATTGTCAAGTGGGACACGCAGCAACGACAATTCATCTTCACCACCCTCTCCGAGGGGTTGGGACTCGATTTTTCGCGCGCGCTCCCGTTACTCCCCAACGACTATGTGCCTATGGTGGCAGTGCGTTTAGGCAAAACAGACCTCGACACGGTGATGTTCGACAGCGGAGCGGAAGGTTTTTATGAAATGTCGAACCGCCAGCGCGAACGTCTCACGCAACATCGTTCCACTGCACGCATTTTGTCCACTGCCGACGGTACTTTGTCCATGGGTGCTAGTGGCATCGAGGGAGTCAGCACCAAGCACCGCATCCTCATTCCCCAGATGGAGATAGCGCACTTCCGATTTGCGGATGTAGCCACCATCACCACCGACGGCACGGCATCGCGACTTGGCTCACAACTCTTTAATTATGGGGATGTCGCCATAGATTTTCCTCGACGCACCTTCTATTTCCTCCCACATCCTGCGCAGAAAGAGCCCCTCAAGGTCTATCAACCCGAATGGGAAGTCGTGCCTACCATCACTGCAGATGGCACCATCGTAGCCGGCATTGTGTGGAATGCGAAACTTCCCATTCGTCAAGGTGACCGCATTGTGGAAATCAACGGCAAACGCTGCGAGCGCATCGATTTTGCCAAGGCGGTGTCCACCCCACCCTTCGTGCTTTCGGGCAAGAAAACAGAGATTATCTTCATTCCTAAAGGCAGCACAGAAGAGCAACGGATCACCATTCATTGCAAATAGGGATTAGAATGCAAATAGTGCCTAAGATTCACCGCTCTCCTCTCGTGAAGGAAGCACGTATTTCCTAATATCGTAAGCTACTCACCCGACAAGTGGAGAACAATCCTTCATACTACTGCGGGAAATACAGCATGTAAAAACAACACGACCAGCGAGATTTCAATGAGCATCTCGCTGGTCGCTGTTTTTATTAAGCTAGAGAATAAAGTGCACGCTCCTTATTTCACCTCCAAACGGAAGGTGGAGAGTGGAAGCCCCTGCAACGAAACTACGTTGCCTTCGCTGAAAGGTTGCCAACCATAGCGGACGTGGAAAGGAGTATGCACGGCAGGAGAAGACAAAACGATTTGGCCAGTAGCGGTGATTTCGGCAACGGCAGGATGAAATTGCTCATCAGCACCAGCCACTTCGAAAGTACGCATAGGTTGTTGGTCGCTCGTGGTCAAAGGCATAGGAGTGGACAAGGTGAGCCACACACTACTGCCAGCACGGAGGGCGGAAACAATCTCCGGACTCAAGGGACTTTGCACAAAACCGTAGTCGTGGCAAAGCACAGCACGGCCTATTCGGGTGCCTACCTCAAACTTGTAGGGCGGATGCACATCGTGGCGCAAACCTTTGTCGGAGGTGACGATGAGGGGCAGATGAAGTTCTCGGGCAAGCCTGCGCTGCGTGTCGCGAAACCAAGTCCACGATGGGCGTTCGATGCTGGATAGTTGCACGAGATAGAAGGGACGCTGACGAGCAAAGGCCAATTGCTGCACGCGCAAGGATGGGGTGAGCGAATCAAGACCTTCGGACACACGCGCTGTGGCTTGCGCAGTTTGGGTGAAACGCTGCGTCCAACTCTCTTCCAAGAGGCGCAACAATCGCGCATAAGTCGTAGCGTTGTGCGCATTTGACTCCCCTTGATACCACGCCGCGCCCTTAAAGGTGTAACCCTCTAGGGGGCGCATCCCTGCTTCATAGCAATAGGCAGGATGATAGGGATGACGAGCCTCGGGACGAAGTGCCACATTCTTGGCAGCACGTCCGCGCACCCAGTCCATCACGAAGTCATTTCCGCGCCAGTTGCGGAAGATTTGTGAAAAATGTTGCTCCAACACAGGGCGATCCACCCATGCTTCTGTCGGCGTACCTCCCACGGCATTACAAACGATGCCCACAGGTACTTTGAGACTATCGCGAAGCATCTTCCCCATATAATAGGCTACAGCGGAGAAATCACCCACACTTTCGGGCGAAGCAATGCTCCAAGGACGCGCCTCAAAGAAACGGAGCTGATCCACCTCGGCAAGGGCTGTGCTGTCCCAACTCACATTGTCGGTTTCCCATCGAGGGCTCATGTTATAGAGGCGCAAACCGTTGTCGTTACACTGCGCAAGAGTTTGTTGTGCAGTCGCAGCTTGTTTCACCTTGAAAGCCATGTTCGACTGTCCACTGCACAACCACACTTCGCCCACTGCCACATCTTTGAAGCGTTTCACCTCGCGACTAGCAGCAATGGTCAGGGTTCCACGCTCCACAGGCTGCGAAAGCACCGCCCAAATGCGCCATTCACCACGATTGTTGGCAACAGTCTTACCCAGTTCTTTGCCATCATAGCTCACCACGACGTTGGCACCAGCATTAGCCACACCCTGAATATAGCAACCACCGCGTTGAAGCACCATACCATCGGAGAAGAGCGCCGAAAGTTGCAGTCCGCCATAATTGCCCGTAATACCTTTATACACAGTTTCAGCGAGAGCCTTCGCCCCACGCGGATCAGGATGGATGCCATCGCTCAACCAGTCGGGATGCGCAATGAGGGGTTGGTAGAAATCAATGAGTTCCACGCCCTGCGATGCGGCGATGCGGTCTATGGTCTCGGAGATTTCTCTGCGCCAAAGTTCAGTGCCAGAGTCGAAACGTGGATGATCATATCGAATCGGCGTAAGGCGCGAGAGGATAATCCGCACTTTGGGATTGGCTTGTCGCAGAGAGTCCATGAGTGCCACATAGTCCCCCACAAACTCATCGCGGAAATTGCACCAATTTCGCGGATCGGTATCGTTGATGCCGAGGTGAATCACGGCAATATCTCCCTTAAACTGCAACGCCTCACGAAATTCCGCCTGCTGGAAATAGGGGCGATGTCCGTGTCGCAGGAGAGTGGCACCAGGTTTGCCGAAGTTGCCCACGACATAATCCTTGCCAAGCATACGTTGCAACTGTGCAGGATAGGCATCTTGCTCACGATTGGCAATGCCCGTGCCGTAGGTGATGCTATTGCCCACGCAAGCCACGCGCACCACTTTGCGAGCAGTGGCGGAGAGAGTGCTCAACAGCAGGAAAAGAGATAGGAGAAATTTATACATAATTAGGCTTGATGTTATACTTTGAAAGGCAAAATCCCTGTGCCACAAGGATAAAAAACGACATTCGATGGGCTACATCACTTCTTCTTGTGCCAAAAAGAGGTTGTAGAGTGCCTTCCCGATGCGATCGCGGTCGAAGCGCACATCGTAAGTCATGGGAATTGTTGAGAGGCGAAGCTGCTTCACTCCACGATTCAACTGCGCCAACTGCTCACGCGTGATGGGGTAAACAGCGGTAGCGACCACGCGGCGTTTAGGATAGCCCGCCACCCCTTCGTCTTTGACGGAGAGTTGCACCTCATTGTCGATGAGCTTCCCTGAAAGTTGAATCATCTGATCCTCAAAAGTGCGCAACCACAGGGTACTCTCGGGGAGAAATCTGCGGTCGGTAGCCCTCAGTTGGAGGGTGAGCAAGTAGCCATCGCCTTGTCGCGAGAGACTTATAGAGAGATTGTCGGCAGTCCAAAACGAGAGTGCGACGGGCTCATAGCGCACCACCTCTTGTGCCTTTCCCACACTAGGCAAGAAAGGCAAAACGAGCAGACTGAAGCATAAAAAAGAAAAACTTAGTTTCATGGGAAATATAGGATTAGGAGATTTACTCATGAGATGCTTTGCACTTCCTGTGCGCAATCTCTGAAATACTCTGCCAAAGTTATCCATTCTTTTTGGGGCGAACAAATGGAAGGTCGCTTTTTAATAGCTTTTCAAATTCAGACGGCAATTCTAGACGCTGCACTTGCATTCAACGCCAAGAATCACAACCGAAGGAGGAGGTCGCAAGCTACAGCGCACGCACACGACTTTGCTAGATAAAATGCAAAGTTGAGGTGCACGATTCGTAGGTGTGAGTGGGTGAGGTGCCGTCTTATTTATAGGGACTACTGGCTAGATTTCATTTTTTCTTCGTACATTTGCCCCTACAAACTGCACGGATTGTGCCGCTGCGTGAAGCATTCATGGCAAGAACTCGGCAAAACCTGCAGCCCTCCAACCATTGAACATACACTCTTCTCCCATGCTCATCATCGGAATTGCAGGCGGCACAGGGTCGGGCAAGACTACTGTGGTGCGAAAAATAGTGGAAAGTTTGCCCCCCGACGCGGTGGCAGTCATCCCACAAGACTCTTACTACAAGCACCAATGGGATGTGCCCGAAGAGCTGCGCAAGCTCACTAACTTCGACCACCCCAATGCGTTTGACTGGCAGCTGTTGGCACACCAAATCGAACAACTCAAACGTGGAGAAGCTATCGAGCAACCCACCTATTCTTACATCACTTGCACGCGATGTGAGGAGACGATTCACGTGGAGCCCCACGATGTGATCATCGTCGAAGGCATCATGGCACTCTACGACAAGGAGCTGCGCGATCAAATGGATTTGAAAATCTTTGTAGACACGTGCAGTGATGAGCGCTTACTCCGCGTCATTGAGCGCGACATCGCAGAGCGCGGACACTCTCTCGAGATGCTCATCGATAAATATCGCAATGTGCTCAAACCCATGCACGATGAATTTATCGAACCCTCCAAAGAGCATGCCGACCTCATCCTGCCCAATGGCGGCGACAACAAACGCGCCATTGCCATGATGCAGCAATATATTCGCTCGGCTTTTAGAAGACAACAAATCTCTGAGGCTCTGGGACAATAATTCCTAGACACTAGATCACCGCTCATTCACATGGGATGAAACATCTGCTGGCATTGAGCATCCACACTTTGGCAACTTTCGTCAAAACATCTGACATTGTAGACTAGAAATTTGCGGTGCGCCCCTGCGTGACTGCAACTTTTGTGTGCCGTCATTTGGAGCACTCGCCATTGCATGGCGATTTCTCGCACCACATCACCGCTAGTTGCAGCGACAACACTGGAAATACTCTTGTTTCTCAACATCTTTCTGACATGACCACTCCCGAAAAATATCCTCTCTTATCGCGCATAAATTCGCCTGCCGACCTGCGACGTTTGTCGCTCGAAGAGCTGCCCCAACTTTGTCGGGAGTTGCGCCAAGATATTTTTGAAGAATTGGCGCAAAATCCAGGACATCTGGCGTCAAGTCTCGGAGCCATCGAACTCACCGTGGCGTTGCACTATGTGTTTGCAACGCCCGACGATCGCATCGTGTGGGATGTCGGACACCAAGCCTACGGACATAAAATCCTCACTGGTCGTCGCGACCGCTTTCACACCAATCGCCAGTTGGGAGGCATCAAACCCTTCCCTTCACCCTCTGAAAGCGAATACGACACCTTTGCTTGTGGTCATGCTTCTAACTCCATCTCCGCTGCCCTGGGCATGAATGTTGCCGCTTTGCAACAAGGTCATCCCGAACGCAAAGTCGTGGCAGTCATCGGCGATGGCGCCATGAGTGGAGGACTAGCCTTTGAAGGTCTCAACAATGCCTCAGAAGTGCCCAACAATTTGCTCATCATCCTCAACGATAATGACATGAGCATCTCCAACTCTGTCGGAGGGATGAAGCAATATCTCCTCAAACTCCACGCTTCGGCAGGATATAATCGCTGGCGCAATCGCATTGCCCGCCGATTTGAACACTGGGGACTGCTCAACACCTCACGCCGCAAGAGCTTGATTCGTCTCAACAATGCCGTGAAATCGTTCCTCTCCGAAGAGCAAAACATCTTTGAGGGCATGAATATCCGCTATTTCGGTCCCTACGATGGACACAACGTCCTCGAACTCGTGGAGATTCTCCAAGGCATCAAAGAGATGAAGGGTCCTAAACTCCTCCACATCAAGACGGTGAAGGGCAAGGGTTATGGATGCGCGGAAGCTGACCCCTTGGGCTGGCACGCTCCAGGCAAATTTGACCCTGAAGCGGAGGTGAAAATCGCGACTCCCGAACGTCCTGACGCGGCTCCGAAATTTCAAGATGTGTTTGGACACACCTTGGTGGAATTGGCGGAACAAAATCCGCGCATAATCGGCGTTACGCCTGCTATGCTTACGGGTTGCTCCATGCACATCATGCAGCAACAAATGCCTGAGCGCACCTTCGATGTCGGCATCGCTGAAGGACACGCCACGACCTTCTCGGCTGGTATGGCGAAGGAGGGCATGATTCCTTTCTGCAACATCTACAGTTCGTTTGCACAGCGCGCCTACGACAACATCATCCACGACACGGCACTCTTAGATTTGCCCGTGGTGTTCTGTCTCGATCGTGCCGGACTCGTGGGCGAGGATGGTCCCACCCACCATGGGGTGTTCGACATTGCCGCCTTGCGCCCCATTCCTCATCTTATCATTGCTTCGCCCTACGACGAGTGCCAACTGCGCCACCTCATGTTCACCGCGCAGCAACAAGCGAAACATCCTTTCGTCATCCGCTATCCTCGTGGCGGCGGTCGCAGAAGCGACTGGCGATGCCCCATGGAAACCATCGAAATCGGTCGCGGACGCTTGCTCCAACAGGGCACAGGCGAAGTGGCGCTTCTCTCCTTCGGACCCATTGGGGTCACTGCCACCGATGCCATTGCGGCTGTGGAACAACAACATCCTGGTGTGAAAATCACTCATGTGGATTTGCGCTTTGCCAAACCCTTGGACGAAGATTTGATACTCCAAGTGGCACGCACGCATCGCACCCTCATCACCCTCGAAGATGGTGCGCGCCAAGGAGGCATTGGCAGTGCCGTGCTAGAACTCTTGGCTGATCAGGGGGTTGCCACTCGTGTGGTACGCCTCGGACTTCCCGACCACTTTGTGGAACATGGTTCTGTGTCTGAATTGCACCACCTTTGTGGCATTGACAAAGCGGCGATTGAAGCGGCAATTTCAACTCACCTCAAACTTCAATAATTCTTTTCACGAGAAGATAGAGCACTCCACGTTGCGATGCAACTGAAAAGCTCAATTATCTGTTGTGCCTAATTGACGGCATATCGTCCAATATATTTTTGTTATGCGTATAGTCATAGCTGGAGCAGGGGAAGTCGGTACCCATTTGGCCACTCTCCTGACTCGTGACAAGCACGACATTGTGCTGATCACTGAAGATGAACAAACTTACAACTCAGCTTGTTCTAGAGAAGACCTGCTCAAAGTGTCAGGTTGTCCCACCTCTATTAGTTTTTTGAAAGAAAGCGGTGTGGACCAATGCAAGCTTTTTGTAGCGGTGACTCCCGATGAGAGCCGCAACATGACGAGTTGCATGCTCGCAAAGAAACTAGGCGCAGAAATCACTGTGGCGCGTGTGGACACGATGGAATACATGGAAGAGGAAAACCAACAGTTTTTCCGTGACAAAGGTATTTCTTCGTTGATTTATCCAGAACTACTGGTGGCGAACGAGATAAACCACCTCATCACTCGCCCTTGGGCACGCCACTGGTGGGAAATGCAATGTGGGAAACTCTTGCTTTTTGCCGTTGTGGTGCGTGAAGACTGCGAACTGATTGGCAAAGCGATTTCAGAAATCTCGGGTCCCGAAGATCCTTACCACATCACGGCAATCAAACGCAACGGCAAAACAATCATTCCTCACGGCAAGACACAAATTTTGCTGGAGGATTTGGTGTTTGTGATGACGGGACCTGAAAATGTGAACTTTGTGCGCCGCATCTTCGACAAAGAAAACATTCGCGAAGCAAAACGTGTGGTGTACATGGGTGCGAATGACATCACCATTCGCAGCATCAACAGTCTTCCGAAACAGATTTCTGCTTTTGTGGTGGACCAAAATTTGGAGAAGTTGCGCAGAGCAGAAAGTGTAGTGCATCACCCGCATTGCACCTACTAT
>JABZGM010000090.1 GCA_015259235.1 Alloprevotella sp.
CTTCTTACCTCCAAAATCAAGGGTGGAATGAAGATGGGGGCAACTATCACCGCCTTCCGAATCGAGCAAAAGGTAAGGTGCGAGACAAGGTGTGGCAACTGGCGTGTCAGTCCGCTGGTCTGTCCATCAGATTCAAGACGGATGCTTCCGAGATAAGGGTAAAATACACCGTGACGCAGCCGCTAAATATGCCGCACATGCCATCAACGGGCGTTTCGGGAGTAGACTTGTATCGACGCGACGACCAGAGCTTCTGCTTTGGTAACTATTCTTTTGGGGATACCATCCGCTATCATTACAAGGTGGACAAAGGTGTCAAGGGTAAGAAGGAAGCTGAATATGAATTGTTTTTGCCCCTCTATAACGAGGTTTTGCACTTAGAAATCGGAGTACCAGCAAAGAGCCGCTTTTCTTTTGTTCCTGCTGTCAAGGAAAATGCCATCGTGCTTTATGGTACTTCCATTGCTCAAGGGGCGTGTGCCTCTCGTCCAGGAATGGCGTGGGCAAACATCGTGCATCGCATGCTTGATTATCCTTTGATCAATCTTGGTTTTTCTGGCAATGGAAAATTAGAATCCGAAGTCGTGAACTTCATCTGTGAGCAGCGTCCTTCGTTGGTGATCATCGATTGTATGCCCAATATGGGAGCCATCGACAGTGGTGAAATTATCAAACGTTTGAAAGAGACGGTTTATCGCCTCCGTAAGACCAATGTTCCCATTCTTATCGTGGAACATGCTGGTAATAGCAATGTGTTGACTTATCAAGCCGAAGGCGACAAGAGTGCACGCTGCAACCAAGCGCAGCAGCAGGCTTATAAACAACTTCAAAAAGAAGGCGTCAAAAACTTGTTTTATCTCTCGCAAGCAGACCTCAATTTGCATCCTGACTCTTGGGTGGACTATGTGCATCCCTCTGATTATGGCATGATACAATATGCCACTGTTATTAGCAAAAAAATCAAGGAAATTATGAAGCGAGAATAACTCCCACAATCGGTCATTAGATTGTGGTCGTGCTATTCGTTATTGAAAAGATCGTTTCTTTTTTTCTTTCATTTTCTTCTTGGCACCTAGTGTCTCGTTTGTTTTCGATGAATAAGAGAGATGAAGATAAGAATTGGAGAAGTCCTAGTGTGTAAATCTTTTGAAATGTAGACTTTTTTCTCTCTTTTGATATGTCTTCTGCGATAAATAAATATTTTTTATGCGTGGAATCCTCAAAAATGAGGAGATATATGTGTTGAATCAGAAAAAAGCTGCTTATATTTGCAGCATACACAAACAATCATAGACATCAAAACATCATGAACAGATTGCTACGACGACTGCCGCGTTTGGGATATCGTCAAAAGATAGTTCTACTGCTTGTGGGTGGAATTTTTGTAGGGTTAGGAGGACTTTTCCTGTATCTGCTCAGATTTCACACCTATTTGGGGAATGATCCTTCAGCTTGTGTGAACTGTCACATTATGACGCCCTACTACGCAACGTGGATGCACGGGGCACACGCCCGAAACACTACGTGCAATGATTGCCACGTGCCGCACGACAACGTGTTCCGAAAGTATTTCTTCAAAGGGAAGGATGGTATGAATCACGTTTACAAATTCGTGACTCGCCAAGAGCGACAATCCATCCAAGCCATAGACGAGAGTGCTGAGGTGATTATGGAAAACTGTGTGCGTTGTCACACCACATTGAACACAGAGCTGGTGAACACAGGACGCATAACTTATATGGATGCGAAATGTGGTGAAGGGAAGGCGTGCTGGGATTGTCACCGCGATGTGGCACACGGCAAAATGAATTCGCTTTCTTCCACTCCAGAAGCTGAAGTGCCCCTTCCCAAATCTCCCGTACCCGACTGGTTACAGGGTATGCTGAAATAGGCATGAAGGTGCAAAAGGACACAACTAACAGGATAACACAAACATAAAAAGACATACAAGATCATGGCACAACAATTGAAACGCTGGCAAGGATGGCTCTTATTTGGAGGCTCTATGGTTGCAGTCTTCGTTCTCGGGCTCATCGTTTCCTCTCTCCTCGAGCGTCGCGCTGAGGTGGTGAGCATTTACAACAATCGCAAAAACATATTTGAAGATTCTATTGTTTCTCCCAACGAGAAGTTTGCTGAAGACTTCCCCCGTGAATATCAAACGTGGGCAATGACAGCCGACACTTCTTATAAAGGTGAGTTCAATAGTTCGCAGCGCGAGGATGTGCTTGCAAAACGCCCCGAAATGGTGGTGCTTTGGGCTGGTTATTCTTTCGCTATGGAATATAACACTCCTCGTGGTCACAAACATGCCGTAGAAGATATGCGCGAAATCCTTCGCACGGGTGCACCTGGTGTGAACGGCAATAGCGATGTGCAACCTGGTACTTGCTGGACTTGTAAGAGTCCCGACGTGCCTCGCATCATGCGCGAAAAGGGTATTGCAGAATTCTACAAAGCTCCTTGGAGCAAATGGGGGGACGAAATTGTCAATACTATTGGTTGCTCCGACTGTCACGATGCACGCACCATGAAGTTGAAGCCTGCACGTCCTGCACTCTACGAAGCGTGGGCTCGTCGCGGTCAGAATGTGAGCGAGCAGCCACACCAAGATATGCGTTCGTTGGTGTGCGCTCAGTGTCACACAGAATATTACTTCAAGGGTGATGGCAAATATCTCACTTTCCCACAAGATAAGGGCTGGACTGTGGAAGATATGGAGAAGTATTATGACGAAATGAACTATTCCGACTACACCCACAAACTCTCTCGTGCTCCCATCCTCAAAGCGCAACACCCTGACTATGAACTTTGGCGCATGGGCATCCATGGACAACGCGGTGTGTCGTGTGCCGACTGCCACATGCCTTATGTGAGCGAAGGCGGTGTGAAATATACCGATCACCAAATTGTGAGTCCTTTGGCAAAAATCGACAAGACTTGCCAAACTTGTCACCGCGAAGATGCTGAAACGTTGCGTCAGAACGTCTATGACCGTCAACGCATGGTGAACGATGTGCGCAACCGTGTGGAAAAGGAATTGGCAAAGGCACACATCGAAGCAAAATATGCTTGGGACAAGGGTGCTACCGATGCTGAAATGAAATCGGCTCTCCAATCTATCCGTAAGAGTCAATGGCGTTGGGACTTTGCTGTGGCGAGTCACGGTGCTTCTTTCCACGCTCCTCAAGAAGTGACACGAATTTTGGCACAAAGTCTTGGCTATGCACAAGAAGCTCGTCTTGCTGTGGCTAAGGTGTTGGCGAAGCATGGATTTACGGGCGATGTGCCTATGCCCGACATCTCAAGCAAGGAAAAGGCGTGGGCTTATATCGGTTTGGACGTCAAAAAACTCCAATCAGACAAAGCCAAATTCCTCAACACTGTTGTGCCTAAATGGGTGCAATCAGCAAAACAAAAAGGCAAACTCATTGAACTCTAATTCCGTGCTATCGGTTTGAGTCGTTTAGACCTCTCTTTATATCGCGGCGACAGACCTCTCCGTCTGCCGCCGCGCTTACTCTCAACATTTCTCCGCTTTGCTGTGCCGCCGTGGCTGTGTCCATGGTGAATGGAGAGGTTGATTTTGTGCACAGAGATAACCCCAATCGGTTATTAGACTGTTATAGTACGGTTCGTAATTAAAAAGATAACTTCCTGTCATCTTTCATTTTCTTGTTGGCATCTTGTTTTTCGTTCGTTCTCACCGTAGCCCGCTACGCTTTCGAACCAACGGTAAACAATCTGCTCAACAATCTAATGAAATCTGTTTAGGATCTAATGACCGATTGGGTTTTACTACAACTATTTTCTACGATTATTTTCTCTCTCTCCTTATGTTCAATAAATTCTGGAAAATGAAAGAAGGCTTTGCCTTCGGTGCCGGACTTATTGTGGTGGGATTAGCCCTGCAATTTAGCGTTGGTCCGATTCATTGGTCGGATTTTGCTTTTCCCATTAACGGCATTTTTCTCTTCCTTTTTCTTTGCAGCCTTGGTTTGGTCTATGTGCTGCGCCATAAAGTGCGCTTCTTTGGATTTTTCCACAGAGTGGAAGCTGCTGTACCCATTTTGCTTTATGCTGCTGCCCTCACGGTGGCAATGGGACTGACGCGTCAAGTGCCTGCGCACGACCGCGCTGTAGACCCAATTGGTTTGACACAAATGTTGTCGTTTTGGCCCTTTGTGCTGGTTTATCTCACGCTGGCTGCGATTGTGGGATTGATAGTTTTGCGTCAAGTTTTTCATTTTCGCTGGCGCGAACTACCATCTATGCTTTGCCACGTTGGGTTGTTTATCGCCATCGTGTCGGCAACATTGGGAAGTGCCGACATGGAGCGCGTGAAACTCAAGGCTACTACCGATATGCCCGAATGGCGAGCCACACAAGAACAGGGGTTTGTGGAGCTTCCGCTGGCTATTCAACTTAAGAAATTTACCATCGATGAATATCCCCCTAAACTCTTGTTGGTGAACAACAAAACGGGTAAGACGATTCCAGAGAAGAATCCTGAAGTCGTGCTGATTGACAAGCATTTCAAAGAGGGACGCTTGATGCATTGGCGCATCAGAGTGCGCCAAAATCTGCCACTCTCTGCTCCTGTGGTGACAAAAGACACCATAAAATATGTGGGTTGGGGCTCTTCGGGAGCGGTGACTGCACTTTTGGTGGAAGCTCAACCGATGAATGGCGATAAAGAAGCGGGAAAACCCATTGTGGGTTGGGTGACTTGCGGTAGTTATATGTTCCCCTTCCAAGAACTTAAACTCAACAATCAGTTGAGTTTGGTGATGGCGCGCCGCGAACCCGAACGCTATGCTTCTCAAATCGAGGTTTTCACGAAGTCGCAAGAACACATCGTGGCTACGGTGGAGGTGAATAAGCCTGTGAAAGTGGATGGTTGGATGATTTATCAACTGAGTTATGATGAATCAATGGGTAGATGGAGCGAATCAAGCACGTTTGAACTCGTGAAAGATCCGTGGTTGCCAGCCGTATATGTAGGTGTTTATTTGCTCCTGGCTGGTGCAATACTCATTTTCATCGTAGCACAAAAGCGCCGCTAAACCCTTTGGGATATAGCGTGCGGCGCATATCAGTATCTGGCTCCCCAACAATGCTATTCGCTAGCGCGTTTGTCGCAAATATGTTTATCTAGATTGTTTGCGTCAAAAGTGTTTCTAGAGTGTTTGTCGCAAATATGATTTCTATCAAATGTATTTCTAGCGCGTTTGTATCCAGCGTTGGGTAGCTCTTTTCTCAAAATTCTCTTGTTATGACTTGGAATTCCTTTATATATTTTGCACTTCCCGCCTTGTTGTTGTGGTTGGGT
The DNA here is from genome assembly GCA_015259235.1 of Alloprevotella sp. GTDB lineage: Bacteria > Bacteroidota > Bacteroidia > Bacteroidales > Bacteroidaceae > Alloprevotella. The sequence continues at coordinate 5,333 of JABZGM010000090.1, forward strand.
GGTGCGTGGACAGCTTGGAAGAAGCGTCCCATTCCCACTTATTTGTTTACCGTTGCGGGACTTCTCGTCTATTTCGCTTTCATTCTCGGCATGTGGTTCTCGCTTGAGCGTCCTCCCCTCCGCACCATGGGCGAAACGCGTTTGTGGTATGCCTTCTTTCTTCCCACAGCAGGCTTGATTATCTATTCTCGTTGGCGCTATCCATGGATACTCGCTTTCAGTACGTTGTTGGCAGGGGTGTTCACTACCATCAACTTGGTAAATCCCGAGATACACAACAAAACGCTGATGCCTGCGCTGCAAAGTCCGTGGTTTGCTCCGCACGTTATTGTCTATATGTTTGCTTATGCCATGCTCGGTGCAGCAGCATTGATGGCAGCCTATCTGTTGTGGTTCAAAAAGAGCGAAATAACCGAACATGAACTCGACATTTGCGACAACTTAGTTCATGTAGGTTGGGCGTTTATGACGGTCGGCATCTTGTTTGGTGCTCTCTGGGCGAAAGAGGCTTGGGGACATTATTGGGCTTGGGAGCCGAAAGAAACTTGGGCAGCTGCCACTTGGTTTGCTTATTTGGCGTATATCCATGTGCGTTTGCGCGCAGATCGTTATCGTCGTGCGGCACTTTGGGGATTGATTGTTTCTTTCGTGCTGCTGCAGATGTGTTGGTGGGGCATCAACTATTTGCCTTCTGCACAAGGAGCAAGCGTGCACACCTATAGCATGGGCTAATCCCTAATCCTCATTTGTGTGAGGCATCATGAGAAACAATTCCTCTGTTCACCGAAACATCCCCACCTATTGCGCAATAGGTGGGGATGTTTTGTTTGTATGAATGCTTCGTTTTGCCGTTGCGATGCGAGACAACCTATAGAGTGGCGCAACCTATAGAGCATTCGTAGCGGTTAATGACCGATTTGGATTGAATCGTAGAGCCTCTCTCGTGCTCTATTATTCCACAAAATAAACCGCCCACGACTGATGTCGTGGGCGGTTTTTATTTTACTGTGAGTGATTCACTCAGTCGATTAGTCCTTGAACTTCGCAACGATGAACTCGCGGTTGAGGCGAGCGATGTTAGCGATGCTTTCGTTCTTGGGGCAAACAGCTTCGCAAGCACGCGTGTTGGTGCAGTTACCGAAGCCGAGTTCGTCCATCTTCGCTACCATCATCTTCGCACGCTTAGCACCTTCTACGCGACCTTGGGGAAGGAGAGCGAGTTGAGACACCTTAGAAGCCACGAAGAGCATTGCAGAACCATTCTTGCAGGCTGCCACGCAAGCACCACAACCGATGCAAGAAGCGCAGTCCATAGATTCGTCAGCATCCGCCTTAGGAATGAGGATAGCGTTAGCATCTTGAGCTTGACCAGTGCGGATAGTAGTGTAACCACCAGCAGCTTGGATTTGGTCGAAAGCAGTACGGTCTACCATGCAGTCCTTGATCACGGGGAAGGCAGCCGAACGCCAAGGTTCTACGGTGATCACGTCACCATCGTTGAAGCGACGCATGTAGAGTTGGCAGGTAGTAGCACCAGTAGCTGTTTTGCCGTGGGGAGTACCATTGATGTAGAGTGAGCACATACCGCAGATACCTTCGCGGCAGTCGTGGTCGAAGACGAAGGGCTCTTGACCATCGTTGATGAGTTCCTCGTTGAGGATATCGAGCATTTCGAGGAAGGAAGTGTCATCGGGGATGTTCTTCATCTCGCGCTGTTCAAAGTGACCAGCGTCCTTCGGACCATTCTGCTTCCAGTATTTTACGGTGAAAGAAATATTCTTAGCCATGACTATGTCTTGTTTGGGAGTTGGTGAAATCTTAGTGTGCAATCTGCGCATCGTTTTCGGTCGATGTCTAGGTGAGCTCAAGGCTCATGACCTAGACATGCCGAATATGCGATTGCGTTTTGTTTGATTACGCCTTGTAGTTACGTGTTTGCACCTTGATGATTTCGTATTCGAGAGGCTCTTTAGAGAGCACGGGAGCCACGTCGTCGCTGCCTTGGTATTCCCAGCAGCCCACGTAGAAGAAGTTTGCGTCGTCGCGCTTAGCTTCGCCTTCTTCAGTTTGGTGCTCTTCGCGGAAGTGACCACCGCAAGATTCCTCACGATGGAGGGCATCGTTTGCCATGAGTTCACCCATGAGGATGAAGTCTTCGAGACGAAGTGCCTTCTCGAGTTCCACGTTCACGCCTTGTTTCGAGCCAGGGATGCGGAGTTCTTGGTAGAACGTCTTGCGGAGCTCCTTGAGCAAGCCAAGACCCTTGATGAGACCTTCCTTGGTGCGACCCATACCCACGTATTCCCACATGATGTGACCGAGTTCCTTGTGGATGCTGTCTACACTGCGCTTACCACCGATAGCGAAGAGGCGATCGATGCGTTCACGCACGTGCTTTTCTGCAGCCTCAAATTCGGGGAGGTCGGTAGAGAAGCGAGGAACGGTGATTTGGTCAGCGAGGTAGTTTTGAATCGTGTAAGGAAGCACGAAGTAACCGTCAGCCAAACCTTGCATGAGTGCAGAAGCACCGAGTCGGTTTGCACCGTGGTCAGAGAAGTTACACTCACCGATGGCGAAGAGACCATTGATAGTGGTCATGAGTTCGTAGTCCACCCAGATACCACCCATGGTGTAGTGGATAGCAGGGAAGATTTGCATTGGAGTTTCGTAAGGAGACTCGTCAGTGATTTCTTCGTACATGTCGAAGAGGTTACCATAGCGAGCTTCGATTTCCTTGCGACCGAAGTCCTTAATCGCTTGTGAGAAATCGAGATAAACGGCAAGACCTGTGTTGTTCACACCGAAGCCCTTGTCGCAACGCTCCTTAGCGGCACGAGAAGCCACGTCACGAGGCACGAGGTTACCGAATGCAGGGTAACGACGTTCGAGATAGTAGTCGCGATCTTCTTCGGGGATGTCCTTACCTTGGAGGCGACCTTCTTGACAAGCCTTAGCGTCTTCGATTTTCTTGGGCACCCAGATGCGACCATCGTTACGGAGTGACTCA
>JABZGM010000091.1 GCA_015259235.1 Alloprevotella sp.
AAGAACATCCTTTTCTCCACCTGTTATGAATAGCATATCTCCTTTATTGGGCAACTGTTCAAAACCGAAAATATAGTCTTCTCGCTTTTCACCTCCATAAACGAAACGAAGTTTACTAAAGGGACGATACACTTTGACAAAGTCTCCCATCATATAACAGAACATTGGTTCGTCTTGGCTTGAAAGAAGGGTGTACGTCTTGCCTTGATTGGAAAGAGCTTCGTAGCGTACAAGAGACTTAACATTGTAACGTTGTAAAATCTTAGTTGTGATGCCATACTTCAGCCAATAGGAAAGCTCTGAAGTCTGAAAAACTTGCTCGTAGCATTTATACCACTTCTTATCATTATCTGTTTCTGTCATTCCCTTATTCTCCTTCTTTTCATTGTGCAGATTTTTATACTTGCGCATAGGATGAGGTGCAGGAGTTTGTTTATCGTCAATTCTCAAATTGAGTTGCAAATCTCGAATGATACTTGCCAGCACTTTGGGAAACTCTGTTCGAACATCAAGTCCAAGCATCATAGCAGCGAACCAAAAACAATCTCCAGAATAGAAATCATTCCCGAAATCCTTCATACGATAACATTGTTGCTTGACATCAAAATAGATGTTGCATGATGCTTTGTGGTCATCATACAAAGGGTTACGAAAATTTCGTTTGAGGACAAAGTCAAGTGGCATGTAAAAACAGAAGACTTCAAGGCCTCGATTCGTACAATCTAAGATTTCATCTTTCAAATTCATAACTCTTCAATATGTTTCTCTGATTCACCCATATAGCCTTTAAGAAGTCCGTCCTTATAGGCATTTAGCCGTTGCAAGGCTTCAAGCCTTCTAAAACCTTTGAATGTAGCCCTGCCTGTTTTTACGGCAAGATATAGACCTTTAAACGGGTAGACAATATGGTTACTTGATATGTATCGGTAAGGAACAAGGTTAGCATCCCTCCATCGAGCAAGAGAAGCCTTAGAAATGCCTAATAGTCGAAGTATATCTATCGTACTGAGTTCTATTTTGTCTTCCAATACTTCATAGTCGTTTTTCAGTTCATGGATGAAACTGGCAACATCGCGTAGTTCCTCATGGATGGAACGTAGTTCATCATAGATAGATGTTGATTCATTGTTGAGATTGTTGTTTTTCATAACGCTGAATGATTTCGGTTAGACTATCGCGTAGGAGTCTAGCAAGTTGTATCATCTTTGAAGATAATTCTATTTTTAGGAATACTTGCTTGAAAAGCTGCCAGATTTCTTGAATGATATTCTGTTCCATTTGTTGGAACATGATGTGTAAAAAGTCGGTTCTACTAATTGTATAAACACCCACATTTTCGTTTTTTAGCTGTCGAACCAATGACAAACTATCCAAATGCTCAAGATCTTTTCGTTCAACATGAAGAATGATGGTATCCTTGTCAAATGCAGACGAGCATTCGGCATAGGTACTTAGTCGTACATCTTTTTCTAAGCGACACATCTTATCAAAATTAGAAGCGTCTTTTTGTGCCTTCGCATAAACTTCTTTCGGGTTCTTGCGTTGAAATAAGAAATCTTCGTGTGTTGGTGAAACAATGATGATGCGCCCTGTTTCTAATATTTGCTTCTTGGGTGTTTTTGCCATAAATGGTATTTTTATGTGCAAAGTTCAGACACGAAGTAGTTTTCTGACGAATATAAAAACACCATTTTTTGGTAATATAAAACTAAAAGCGATATTTCATTCTCTACATCATTTGAGCTACGAGATGACCATCGGTGCACGGTGCAAGACCCTATATATATAAGGGCTTGCACCGTGCACCGAAAATTGTAGCCAAAACTTTTGTAACAAATTTATCCTGAATAATTTGGAGATGGTTCATTTTGTTTGTACTTTTGAACCTGAATAATGCAGGCGCATTTTTTCATGAGCAGTATCTGTGCATACTCTCAAAATACTCTGTTGTGGCTACAATCTGGCTACAGAAGAAAAAACAAAGACGTATAAAACGTTACGATACAGGGAGTTATAAATTTTAGTTCATAATCCTCTCTCTCCGAGAATAAGGGTGTAAATCAGCAAGTTATGCGATTTACACCCTTTATTACACCCGAGAATTAAGCTAGCTTAGATGATATAAAAACGAGCCATTGGTCAACCTCTTATGAGGAACACCAATGGCTCATATATGTGGAGATGACTTCCAGACTTGCAAAGCTCTAAGACTTACTCACCGATACTCTTGCAGAATGCATCATATTGCTCTCTATCTTTCCTTTTGATTGTGTCAAGAATATACTGAGCACATTTCTTTATATCTGCATTATCAGAGATTGACATCCCTCGTTCTATGAGTCCACCTAAATGTGACAGTTCGTTGTCGATACGATCGATTGTTGTGGCTGCACAGTTATCCGAGAAGAAACGCTTCATCTTGTTATGAAGTGAGTCTGCATCATTATCGGGATACTTGTAGTAAAGATATGCCTCTAAGAATTTACGAGCATTATTCCCAAAATTATAGAATAGCTCATAGTTATCTGTGCTTGCCCGACTACACTTGTAGATTTGATGAAACAGATAGTTGAACTCTGTCACATGATCTTTCATATACTTAGGCATGCCACGTAAGCAAGACTGATCATCTTGTCGCTCAATCAAAAACCATCCACGTTGTTCACCCGTATGTATACGTTTAAGATACCTCAAGAAATCTAGATTGTGGGTAGATATAAAGAGCTGTGTCCATTGACGCTTAGAAACAATTTGTTGGTCTATCAGCGAGAAGATAAAGAACACATGATTAGCATCCAAGCTCGATATAGGATCATCAATCCAAATCATTGGCTTCTCTGAAGCGGTATCAACATCTTCTAGCTTTGCGACAAAGTAGGCAAAAGCTACAAGATTACGCTCTCCTTCACTCAAATTATAAGCCTTTTTATCCCCTCGGAACACATCGAAGTAGACACCTTCCTCATTCTTTTTTTTGATTGCTCGAAGTTCTATAAATCGATGACCAAAGTAATTCTGTAGAATAGCGTTGACCCTTCTCGCTCCTTCCTCTTCATTCTGGCGAAGCCTTTCCTTGGCTTTAATCTCTTCCTCTTTGGAGCGAACTGTCTCTTCCTTTTCTCTTTTTGCTCTTTCTTTCTTTTCGAGTTCAGCCTCTTTCTCTGATATAGCCTTGACTTGGTCGTCATAGCCTATATCTTCCTTAAAGCGAGCGACCTCAGACAAGCGCAAAGCAGTCTGGGCTTTGGTGTGCTTCTCCTTAAGCTTAGCACCACACTCAGTTGCATCTTTCTCAAGCGTCTCAACCCGGGCATATATCTCATCCAGTCTAGCAAGATCAAATGTATGCTCTTCATAAGTAGGGGTAGCATAAAGGTTCTCCTGCTTTCTCTTCACCTGCAGTAGGATATCCTCCAGAACAGAGAGGACTTCCCTTCGACGTTCCTCCATCTCTTTATTAATCCTCTCCACCTCTGGTTTAAAGTGCAGATAGTAGTTCTCAGGTAAGATCTTGTAAAGTTCTTGTATAACTCGTTTCTGTTCTTCTAGCCAAGTAACCGCCTTCTCTACCTTATCTTTCAAGCTCTTTGTAGCTTCGTCATAGTGACGCTCTAGCTCAGCCCAGCGATTTTCCGTGATTTCTCCACCACAGAATAGACAAGTCTTTTTGCCCTTATGAAGTTCGCACCCAGTCTCTACCCATTTGTTTGCTATTGCATTGTGAACCAATTCTTCAATCTTTCCAGATGGCATTATTGGCTGCTCCACAATATCCTTGACTCTCTGATTTATATCCTCAAAGTTTGGAAGGGTACATTTTGACACGTGCGGGATTTGCTTTGCCTCTTCTTTTAAGGAAGCCTTCAGTGTATCTATTTCCTCTTCTGACAATCGATTGGTTTGATTAACCTGCTCTAGTTCTTTTCTTAGCTTGGATATATTGTAGTTCTGATCACCATAAATTTGAGGTTGATTCCTGATTCCGGATCCTTTAGCCGTAGCTTTCGTAGTAAGCTGTTGCTCAAGGTTATGCTGAGACTTTTTGAAATCATTCTCGGCTTCTTGATAGTCCTTGATCGCATTCTTCCTCTCCAAATAGAGTCCGGTTTCACTCCCCTCGGTTGCTGTTCCTAACAGGGTCTTTAGCTCTTGGATTTCCGACTCAATCTGGGCATTATCTCCCAATACCGCAAAAGGTGTCACACCCTCATCAGGATTGCCTATAAAGAGAAGATTCTCCTTCACAAAGTCTTCATTGAAGACACGAACTGGGCATGGGAAGCTTTCTATAGATTGCTTGTCTATAGTATTTCCATCCCTTAACTCTAACTTAAATGAGCCACTCTCGTACTTTTCGAGTCCCCCTTTTAACTCGAAGGAACGAAAAATCCGAGAAAGAGTGGTCTTCCCCGAATAGTTGCGCCCAAAGAAGATGTTTATATCTGCCAGGAGCATTGTTTTCCCTTGGCTGTCTATAACATGCTTGTTCCATTCAAAATCTTTAAAGACAGCAAAGTCTTTAATTTCAAGTATTTTCTTAATCATATTTCTATCCGTTTTAGATATTCACTGAGGACTTCATACTCCATCACGCGCATAGTTCGCTCCATATATCTATAGTCGGGTGAACCATCTTCTAAGGCTGGTAGCATGATAATCTGTCGCTTCATGCGCTGAGCATTGAACTTATAGCCGTAGGCATACTTACCCTTTTGCTGAGCGATTGCCGTAGAGAGGTAAAGCAAAGTGTATTTGTTGTTTGCCGTTTCATTCTTCCAGCGTACTCGCTTCACATCATCTGAGAAGAGTGCTTCATATGGATGATAGAAGGAGAAGCCTACACTTCCATTATAGTTAACTCCCAAGACATTGCTTTCTAAGCTGGCATTGCTATTTGTAATAAAAGCTGTAACTCCATTGCTTGTTTCCGAAGCTCCAATAAATGGTCTACTTCCTTCCTGCATATCAGCCTTGGTTAAGCGCACGCCATTAGCGATAGATAAGACATCCTCCATGAAGTAGGGTTGCATTTTACCCCCCCACATTTTGCATTTCTTTACATATTGACTTAAAGAACTGAAGAGCCTTACCCAAAGTCTCCTGCTCTACTCGCTGCATAAAGGCAGACATAAACTCCCAGTCGGGTGTGCCGTCTGATTGAATGGGAAGGAAGAGTTTTCCTCGTCTAAGCCTTGTCAAGGTTGCTCCATAGCTACCCCAGCTGAACTTCTGTACAAGTATCCTTATTGCTCTAATAATGAACAAGGCATTGTACTTATTAAGCTTCTTATGCCTAACGACTTGTATATTCTGACCTGTATAGAACGAATACTCTTGGTAAAACACAGTTTGAGTATCTAATCCTATAGTTATCACATTACCCTCATCTAAGCTTGAAGCTTCTTGAAGCTCTACAAATCCGTCTATTCCATTATTATTATCAGTACGTGTCAGATAAGGGACATTACCTACTCCCCCAAAGAGTTTCTTCTTATCAATACCACTACTCGTTGCTTGGATGTCAAACACATCCCCAAAGACAAACTCTTTCCACTCTCTGTCCGTCAGTTTTAGCTTCTTACTCATCGCCTATCGTATTTTCAAAGAGATAGCCTCTTCCGTGGGTAATCATATTGAATTGGAAAGTGAGGTAGTCTGCCATCGTCTTTTGGAAGTCTTCCTCAGAGGGTATTTCATCATTGAAGTAATAGAACGAATGCAACCATTCATCCTCTGGTTCAATTGTAGTTTCCACGCAGAATTTACTTTCTGCTTCTATTTTTCCATACCATACATCAAGAAGGTGTTGTTTGCGGTCTTTGGCTGTGCCATTATCCACTAACCCCACGTGCTTTGCTACAATGAAACCATCGTCCTCGAAGTTGATGAACTTACACTTCTTTTCCTTGGGGTGTGGCACGCCTGCTGTAAAGATGGCGATGCAAGGATTTGTCCCGACACCATAGAAGGTATTATTGTTGAGTGTTATCACCCCTTCGAGTGTGTGGTGCTTGAGGATGTTACGCTTAATGCTCTTCTCTGTTGTGGTCTTTCCTGTAACAGAAGACTGCGGTATAATGACAATTGCCCTTGCGTCTTCGCTTAGGGAGTCAAGCAAATGTTCAGTAAAAGCGATTTCGTACTTATCCGGATCGTCTTTACTCCCTTGTGAATAAGGAGGGTTCATCATTCCAACTGTACAGTGCATCTCTTTTTGGAGCTTACTCGCAGACTCAGCAAGGAAATCGAAGTTGTGTAAATTGCTCTTACCATCGCCACGCAATATCATATTAGTTGTAGCAATGGTAAACATATAGTCTTGAAGTTCAATCCCCATTAACTGTTCTTTCCGAACAGAGCGTTGCTGGTTGGCATCCTTTGTCTGGGCAAGCATGGAGTGCATGGCAGCAATCAAGAAGCCTCCTGTTCCACAACAAGGGTCGAGCACTCTATCTGTAGGCTTTAGGTCTATCAAGTCGCAGAAGAGTTCCGTAATGTGCTTCGGAGTCAAGACAATGCCTAGATTTTGACCATCTTTCCCCGAATACGACATAAACTCTCCATAAAACAAGCCCAAATAATCATCAGCAGACTGTGTGTAAAGGATAGAGCGATGAATGCTCTCTCGGAGAAACTCAGTGTACTCTCTTAGCAGTGTTCGCCCACTCTTGGGGTCTTTGTCATTTATTTTGCGGTTATCTCTAATTACGGCAAACTGAGCTAATATCTTATCTCGCTTAGTCGTTGGGGATACATTGGCTCGAGTCAGATTGGCTTCAATGGCATCATAAATCTTTTTGCCGTCAGACTTGATGCTGTCGCCCGTAAGATCATCAATGGAGAATCCTTTGAAACTTTCCTCTCGAAGGGCTAACAAAATTCCTGAAACGACAAGCGGTTTCTCTTGATTAGTTAGACCTCCTTTCCAAAGCATTTCGTGAAGTGTCTCTGCGTATTTTAAGATTTCAGCAGTGGTTTTCTCTTCCTCACTCGCCTCCTGCAAAACCTCACGATGGTAGTAACGGTCGATATTAGCTTCATTAAACGACACAAAAGTTTCTACATCTGCCAACTCTTTAGGATAGAGGCTATCATCTATAAAAATCGGGGTAATGCGATGTCGCTTTTCATCGCCCGACACCCCAATGGCTATCACTTTTTTGTAGCTCGTATGCTTAATTAAATGCTTAGCATAGTGCAGTGCCCCATTGAGAGCATAGTCCTGCTTGCTGGTAGTGTCTTCGAGTAAATTATTTTGCTTGTCTCGACAGTCGTGCATAGCCGTATCCACCTTATTCTCTATCACGATCACAAAGTCCTTGACCACTCCAACAAATTCAGGTTTACCCGATTTTCCCGTATCTGCCTTAGACGCGGTTTTGAGGGCTTTCTCTATCTCTGCTATAGTAGAGCCTTGATATTCTAATGTGATGTGTGCAGATTTCAATAAATCGTACACCCATATATCTGTTTGCGCTTCCTTTTTCGCCATCAGTAAAATCTTTTTACCTACAAAAATACAAACTAATAGGCAGGAAAAAGCATAAAAGAGTGGATATTTTACATATACGGAGTAGCTTCAATGGAAATGCGAGTCAATAACAGTCTATTTCACTGTTTTTCTCTCTTAAGATGCTGGAGGACTTCACTATTTATCATTATTCATCATTCTTTATCACTAGGTATTGTAAGTCATCAGACTAGCCTATACTTTTGCCGTGTCAGAGCCTTTCAAAAGGGGGATCCCAAAGGCTCGAAAAACATCATAGAAAACAATGCGACATCAACGCACAAATAACAACTATATGCTATGACACTACATGAGTTACTAGACAAACCTGTGTGGCAGATGACAGGAGAAGAACTTCTATTTCTGGCACAACACGGAAAAACACACGACGAGGGAGAGGGCACAGTAAAATCTTCCGCCAAAGAACAAAAACATTTTGTCTATGGACTTGCTGGACTTGCTCGCCTCTTCGGTTGCAGTTTGCCTACGGCTAATCGCATCAAACAAAGCGGAAAAATAGATAGAGCCATCACGCAAATTGGTCGAAAAATCATCATTGACGCAGAACTTGCTCTCGAACTCGCAGGGCGCAAAGTCGGAGGACGCAAATGAACCATCCAGCAGCAACCATCCAACCACCGCTTGATCTAGAAGCGATGTGGCAAAACTCCTTAACTTCGAGTGAGTGACCAACTGACCATTCCTCCTGTGGTGCTCCGTGTCGATGAAGCCATCATTGGTACGCTCGGCAATTTCAGCGTCTCCACGGGCAAGGCGAAAGCCAAGAAGACTTTCAATGTCTGTGCC
>JABZGM010000092.1 GCA_015259235.1 Alloprevotella sp.
GATTTGCCTACAGCCTTCCCCAGATTACGCAACACAGAATTTAGCGTTAAATTGAAGCCCAAACACTGTAAAGTTTTCCTAATATACTGTCTTGAGTGATCGCAGCAACAAACAAAACACCTATACGTTGTGCTGTCTCTATGTTTCTCAGACACATCCACCACTTAAAGAAAGATATCCACACATCGATTCAATGCTAGTTTACCTCCTTCAAATCTGACCTTATGTTTATCCTTATCCTTCGCAAAGTGATTAGTTAGACAAAGTGGACCTATCAGACTCAAATCTAGATACGCCCTACTTTCAAAATAAAAAGTGCAACAACTGGAGTAATCCAACTGTTGCACTATCTACTATAAAGTTCAGTGGTATAGAACTTCATTAAATCATAAAATAGTGGACTAATAGCTCAATAATATGCTGATTTTTAATTTTACTCTTCAATGATGCGAGTAAATTTAAGGCCACAAGCTCTTCCTGCACCACGAAACAATTGGTTTTTACGATCAATAGTGGCGATCCTAAACTTTTTACTAGTACCACGGCGCAATTGAGTACCATCTTTTTTTAGAGCTTCTTTATCCGTAATCCACTCTTCAGCAAGCATCACATTGTCTTGACCAGGAGTAGCCATAGGCTCATAAATATAACGTAAGCGTAGCAACGTCACTTTGAACTGTCCATCAGACACTTCAAACACCAGTTGATAGAAAAAACGCGCAAAGTCAGATACAAGCGCGGTACGCTTGAACCAAAGGGTTTCCTCAACAGAGGCAGCAATAATATCTTTATTAGGAGAAAGTTCCGTAATACGGGATTGTGGAAGATGATTCTCTCCTGTCACAATAGATTGAGTATAGTTCTTTAGTGAATCAAAGATATCTACCTTTGATTTTCCAGGGACAATAAATGTTTCCTCAAAAACGACTACACCATTTTTTTCTGTAACAGCTCCTTTAAGGTAGTTATCTGTAGTAAGTATTTGGGCTTTATCAGTAGTTTGTGCCCAATTATTGTGGGTTACCCCCAAGAATAGAACACACAATAGGAAAAGACTCTTTTTCATATATCGGCTTTGTTTTTGCTGACAAATATACAACTTCTTATTGAAACAAACAGTCCTACTTGCATTTTATTTGTTTATTTAATGCGGCCTGCTTTCAAGATAAACAATGGTTGACAATAAACGCTTAGGAAGTTGCCACCTTTCAAAACAGTCCGACCATTTCCGAAAAAATGCACGTCGAGGTTGGATTATATGCCGAATTTCTTTGCTAAAATCGAAAACAGAAATGTATACATACAAAAGCGCGCCTGTATCATTAAACACAGACGCGCTTTTGCGTATTTAGCTAAAAAGATTAGCGACCGAGAATCCAAGCTCCTGGATACATACCAATCAAAGTATTGCGGCTTTGAACTGCTTCTCCCTTAGTGTCAAAAGAAGATGCAACTACGCGATACCAGCCAGTGTGACCACTAATGGTTTCGTTAGTCTTTACCACGCGAGCTGCTAACCCACGGCTGCGAAGTGAGTTCATTTGACCTTCTGCGTTAGTTTGATTCACGAAGCTACCAACAACGACACTGAAAGCCTTGAGAGGTTCACCATTTACAACGGTCACACCACCTTGGATAGTGCGAACTGGCGTAGCATCGTCATTTGACACCGGAAGAGTTGCAACGGGAGTAACTTGTTCTTGGGGCTGAGGTGCTATAGTCACCGTTTGAGTCGTTTTATTTTGTTCTTGTGCTCTAGCCTTTTCGTATGCTTGGCGATAAGCACTTTCTTGGGATTTGCAAGCCGTGAACATAGCCACAGTGCACAAGCCTAATGCAAGAATTGAGTGATTCTTCATGTCTAATACCTTTTATCTTTTACGTAGATTGTTAGCTAATTACTTATACCTCTAGCAAGGATACTTCTCATATAGATACAAAGCGTTGATTAACTTGTTCGTGTACTACTACATCCTTCTGTTTGCCATGAGAATAGTTCATTACAGCGCAAATATACAAGTAAAATAGGTAATAAGCTAAAGAAATCACTACAAAAAACATTAAAGAGAGAAATTTATGGCATATACATATAGGACTTTCGAGAAAAAGCAGTATTTTTGGAGTAACAAATAGTTATTAACTCCAAAAACTCAGATTATAATGAAAGGATTAAGCATTCTCGCAGCTTTTTTAGGTGGTGCAGCAGTTGGCGCAGCCTGTGGTATTCTCTTTGCTCCTGAAAAGGGTGAAGATATGCGTTCGCGCATCGCTGAAGCAATTCGCAAGCGTGGCATCAAACTTAACGGCAAAGAACTAGAAAGTTTGGTAGACGACATCGCAGAAGAACTTAGTGCAGCATCTGAATAAAGCTTGAACCACGTGTTTTCTAACGACCACAACGTAGAAATCATTGCAAGGTTAATTTCCAACCTAAAGCGGTATGGTGAGTTGCGCCTTAAAGGTTTGCAGCTTGATGCCGTGAGTAAGTTGACTTTAGTCTTGACTTTGCTTGTAGTGACTTTGGTGCTGACTGGAGTAGTTAGTATTGTTGTGCTCTTACTGTCCTTTGCACTAGTATTTGCACTTGCACCAATAGTCGGGAGCCTAGTTACAGCGTGCTGCCTCGTGGCGGGAGGTTTTGTTCTATTGGGAGTTTCACTTATATTCTTCCGTCGAACACTACTTATCAATCCCATAGCTCGTTTCCTTTCATCCATCTTTATAGGGGATGATAGTGAAGTCGATTTTCAACCCGAAGCACCTCAAGCAAACAAAAGTGCCCAGACTACTGAATACTACTAATATGACAACGACCAACACTATAGAAAGAATACGGTGGGAACGGAAGCGCGTGCAAAAGGAGCTCAAACATTTGGAACAAGTCATCGCTGATGACTATAATGAACTCACTGCTCCTCCCCCACCCTCCAACAACAAACTCGAGACCATGGTTAGTGTTGCATCTCGAGCGTGGAACATCTTTGACGGTGCGATGATAGGCTACAAGCTCTTTCGACGATTTGGCAAAGCTTCTCGAGGTATCTCGAAAGGTAAACGCAAATAATTTACACAAAGGCAAGACACACGAGGTCTTGCCTTTGTGTGTCTTGCTATCAACATCACAAAAATAAGATTTTTCATTTCCGAAAATATGCAAAAATCGGAGAAACGCGCTTAGAACGTCTAAAAAAGGGTTTTATCGCAATTTTGACTTGTAAAAGAAATTGTCTTTTCTTGGGCTATATCGCCTTAAATGCGTAAATTTGCAACAAATACAATCGTTATGATTCAAGAAACAGACAGAATTAAAGAAGTGAATATTGAGGAGGAAATGAAGTCCTCCTACATCGACTACTCAATGTCGGTCATTGTAAGCCGTGCGCTCCCCGATGTTCGCGATGGTTTCAAACCTGTGCACCGCCGTATCTTATATGGTATGATGGACATGGGTATCACACATGATAAAGCCACGAAAAAATCTGCAGCTATCGTAGGTGAAGTGTTGGGTAAATACCACCCTCACGGCGATAGTTCTGTATATGGTGCACTCGTGCGCATGGCTCAGCCTTGGGCAATGCGCTATCCACTAGTCATTGGTCAAGGTAACTTTGGTTCAATGGATGGTGATGGTGCTGCAGCAATGCGTTACACAGAGGCGAAAATGAGTCTCGTGGGTGAAGCAATGATGCAAGACATCGAGAAGGAAACGGTCGATATGAACCGTAACTACGATAACTCACGCGATGAACCGTCTGTTTTGCCCACTCGCATTCCTTCATTCCTAGTGAATGGTGCCACGGGTATCGCAGTAGGTATGGCTACAAATGTACCTACGCATAATTTAGGCGAGGTAATTGATGGCTGTGTTGCCTACATTGACAACCCAGATATCGATGTTGATGGACTAATGCAGCACATCAAAGGTCCAGACTTCCCCACTGGTGCTTACATTTTAGGTAATGCAGGCATCCGCAGTGCATACGACACTGGTCGCGGTCGCGTGATTATCCGTGCTAAGGCTGAGATTGAAGCCGGAATGCAGCACGACAAAATTGTAATTCGTGCTGTGCCCTACGGCACCAATACAGCAGAGTTGGTGAAATCCATCGCACAGCTTTCAAAAGAAAACCGTGTAGAAGGCATCACCAATGTGAACGATGAGTCAGACCGTGAGGGTATGCGCATCGTGGTAGACGTGAAACGCGGACAAAACGCCAATGTAGTGCTCAACAAGCTCTACAAAATGACAGGTTTGCAAACAAGTTTTGCGGTTAACTGCATTGCACTTGTGCCAATTCCTGGTACGTCTCCAGCAAAAATGCGTCCCAAATTGCTTACACTCAAGGAGTGCATTCAACAATTTGTGGAGCATCGTCACGATGTTGTCATTCGTCGCACACGTTTTGATTTGAGAAAAGCACAAGAGCGTCAGCACATCCTCCGCGCGCTCATCATTGCTTCTGATAATATCGACGAAGTTGTGGCTATCATTCGCTCAAGCCGCAACACGCAAGAGGCGCAAGAACGCTTAATGAGCCGCTTTTCACTCGACGACATTCAAGCTAAAGCGATTGTTGAGATGAGATTAGCTCAACTCACTGGTCTTCAACAAGAAAAACTTCATGCAGAGTTTGACGAGTTGGAAAAGAAAATTGCTTATTTCAACCAAATTCTTTCTGACCCTGAACTTTGCAAAAAGGTCATCAAAGACGAACTGATTGAAGTAAAAGAAGCCTACGGAGATGAGCGCAAGACTGAGATTCTTCCCGACCTCTCCAACTTCAACGCAGAAGACTTTTACGCTGACGACGAAGTGGTCATCACAATTAGCCACCTCGGTTATATTAAGCGTACTCCCCTCGCAGAATTTCGCGCGCAGGGTCGCGGTGGCGTAGGTGCTAAGGGCGGTTCTACACGTGATCAAGACTTTATTGAATATATCTACCAAGCAACGATGCACAACACCATGCTGTTCTTTACAGCGAAAGGTCGTTGCTACTGGTTGCGCGTTTATGAAATTGAAGAGGGAACTCGTCAATCGAAAGGCCGTGCCATTCAAAATATGCTCAACATCGAGCCCGACGATCGCATCAACGCTTGTCTGCACGTCAAGAAACTCAAAGACGAAGCCTTCTGCGAAAATCACTATGTGGTATTCGCAACGCAAAAGGGTGTCGTGAAGAAAACGCGCCTCACAGAATACTCTCGTCCACGCACAAATGGTGTTAATGCGATCAACATCAACGAGGACGACCGCGTTGTAAGCGTTGTACTCACCAATGGCACAGACGAGATTGTAATGGCGAATAAGAACGGTCGTGCTATTCGTTTCAATGAAAGTGTGGTTCGCACGATGGGTAGAAATGCTACCGGTGTTCGTGGTATGGTGTTGGACAACGAATCTGACGAAATCGTAGGAATGGTTTGTGTGAACGACGCAGAACGTGAAAGCATCCTTGTAGTCAGTGAGCAGGGCTACGGCAAACGTAGTGCAATCGACGACTATCGCGTCACCAACCGCGGTGGTAAGGGTGTGCGCACGCTGAATATCACAGACAAAACCGGTAAGGTAGTAGCCATAAAGAGTGTGACCGAGGAAGAAGATTTGATGATTATCAATAAGAGCGGTATCACACTTCGTCTACACGTTGCAGACATTCGCTTAGCAGGTCGCGCTACTCAAGGAGTTCGCCTCATCGACCTCAAAAAACGCAATGACATCATTAGTAGTGTGTGTCAAGTGCCGACTTCAACCGATGAGGAAGATGAGGAAATAGAACAGGTACTCAACGAAGAAATCGATTTGGCATCAAATGGTGCTAACGAAAACGCAAGCGTTGTTGAACCTGATTCGCAAAACACGGCTGATGTTTCAGACAATGGAGAAAATCTCTCATAAAACTAAAGAACAATCATTCATATAATCCATATCACCATGAAGAAAATCTTCACACTGGCTGCTGTTGCTGCATGCTCTATGGTGGGCATGGCACAAAACAGTGTCATCAGTAAGGCTGCTTTTTTGCAAGAGCAAAACAAACAAGCCGAAGCACTTGAGGTGCTTAAATCCTCATTCGACAACCCTAAGACAACTAAGTTTGCAGAAATCTACAACCAAGCTGGTAAGCTGGTGAGCACTCAGTTCAATACAGAGCTCATGAAGGCAGCAAATGGTCAGGCACTAGACACTGCAAAATTTGTGTCTTCCTTGGATGAAATGGTAGACTATTTCACTAAAAGCTACGTAGCGGAGCATACTCCTAACGAAAAAGGTAAGATGCCCAAGCTTAAGTTTTCACCGGAAGACACAAGAGTTCTTCTTGGATGTCAAGACTATTTCTTCTATGCTGGGGTATTCCTTAACCAGAATCACGATAAGGCTGGAGCCTATAAGTACTTCAATAAGCATCTCCAACTTGTAAATAACCCTGCCCTCGTGGAGAAGCGTGACTCACTCCTTCAAGCTAAGGCACAAAACTATGCACAAGCAAGTTACTACTGCAGTATGTTGGCTTATGAAATGAAGAAGTGGGATGAAGTTCTCAACCAGACTAAGGAACTTTTGGACAAAAAGGAATTGCTTGCAGAGGCTAAAATTCCCGTTCGCGATCTCTATTTGATGCGCTTTGAAGCTAACCTTACAGGTAAAAAGGATACTTTGGCGTATGTCAATGACTTAAAGCACGCTATTGCAAACCTTGAGGATAACCAAGCCTTTATGGAAAGTTTGGTGGCAGTTTACAATGAAAAGAACGACGTAAAATCTGCAGAAGCTACAGCCAACGATATGGTTGCGCAAAATCCCAACAGCAAGTCAGCTTGGTTTATCAAGGGGTATGTAGAAATGAACTTGAAGCACAATTATGCCGAAGCGCGTGATGCCTTCGACAGAGCATTAGCACTCGACCCCAACTATTTGGAAGCTATGGCCAACAAGGCTTATTGCTACATCAATGAAGTAGTAACCAAGCGTCAAAATGGCGGTTATAAGTATGCCGGTAGCAACTTGGATCGTGTGAAGGGTCAAAAGGCAATAGATCAATACAACAAGGAACTCAAAGAAATCCGTGGTTACTTTGAGAAAGCCCTTCCCTTGATGGAGAAAGTACGCGAACTAGCTCCAGAACGTAGCCGCCTTTGGGCATCTGCTTTGGAACAAATCTACTCTAACCTCAACCAAAAAGCAAAGGCTGAGGAAATGGAGAGCATTATGCGCCAAGGAGTGCACTAATTAGCTCTCATCATTGATGAATATATTGCAGGGACGCAACAATCTGTTGCGTCTCTGCTTTTCCACAAATAAACTAAACCCATGAGTTTATTTTCTAGAACTCTGATACAATCCATTGTTATGCACAGAATTCCTTTCTGCTATAACCTAGCGCTCTTAAGATTAAGAACCCGTCTGTTTTTTTCTTTTTTCATGCTTGCAACGGTTGCTCCACTTTCTACCTTTGCTCAAAAGGAGGTAAAGGAGATTCGCGCTGCTATTAAAGCAAAGAAGCCTGCAGACGCTTTGCGTCTTATTGCAAAGCAAAGAAAGGATAGCTTAAATTCATGCAATGCAAGGATTTATTACCTGGGAGTTGAAGCAGCACTGCTACAGAGTGAAAAAGAAAATGAACGTATTTACTTGCAACAAAAGCCAGATACGGCAGCCCTATTTCAAAGCATAAACTCAATCTTTACGTATGCACAACTTACAGACAGTGCAGAAGTAAGTGAACTGAAAGATAAGACTAAGCAACCCTCGCATCGTTTGAGATTAAATCATTTACTAAATGGACTTTATTCCAATTTAGTGATGGGTGCCCAATACTTTGTTCGCAAAAGTGATTGGGATAATGCTCGACTTCTTGCTCGTCAAACCTTAGAATCACGCAACAGTTCTATTTTTTCTGTACAACACCCTGCGAATCTCACAGACCAACAGTTGGTGACAAATGCCGTGCAGTACTTATATGCTAGTTTTGCAGCTGGTCAATACCATGACGCAGAACAATACGCAGCCTTAGCGCTTAAAGATACAGCCAAACTGTCTTCCGTACTTGAGACTCTTGCACTTGTAAACGCAGCCAACAAAAATGAAACAGCTTATCGCCATTACCTTCAACTAGGGGTAGAAGCTTTTCCCAACCATCTTTTTTTCTTCAAGTCTT
>JABZGM010000093.1 GCA_015259235.1 Alloprevotella sp.
ACTTTATGGCGAGCATAAAGGGTCCGTGACCCTCTAACGTCTATTATGCCATCACAGCATCGGCGAGGGCTTCGAGCGCAGGAATGTCAGCTTGCTTCAAAGCACTCTTGATGGAAACCACGTCTTCGAGCACTTCGAGGTTCTTGAAGTTTGCCAATTCAGCCTTGATGGTCTTCGCAGCCGTAGGAGCCCAAGTGGTATTTTCCATGATGGCAACACGACGCTTGGTGAAACCTTTGAGACGAAGTTTGTGCGTGAAATGGTGCATGGGGGGGAACACTTCTGAGTCGTAGCTAGAAGCAGCCAACACAAGTTTGCCAAGACGGAAAGCATCGGCAAGCGCATGGTCGATAGAACCACGGCACAAGTCGTGGAGCACCACTTCTGCAGCACCCTTTTCACGGAAAACTTCAGCCAAACGACGAGCTGCGACCTTAGTGCCTCCGTGGATGCTGGCGTAAGCAATGACAATGCCTTCAGGATTTTCGGGCACATATTTAGACCAAAGACCATAGAGACGAAGTGCCTCAGCCATTTCACCATTGCGGAGGAGAGTGCCGTGGAGTGAACAAATGACCTCGATGTCAAATTGAGCAGCCTTTTCTAATACCTTAGAAACTTGCATACCATATTTACCGCAGATGCTGAAATAGTAGCGACGAGCTTCTTGCGCCCAATCGTTGGGATGCGCATCGTAGGTGCCGAATTTTCCGAAAGCATCGGCAGAGAAGAAGGCTTTATCACCATCGTCATAAGTCATGATGACTTCGGGCCAGTGCACCATAGGCGCAGTGATGAAGTGCAAGGTGCGACCACCTAGGTCGAGAGTACTACCATCGGTGACGGTGATAGAACGATCGGTGAGATCGAGACCTTCGTTGAACTGAGCAATGAAAGCCAAACCTTTGGCACTCGCCACGACTTTCAAGTTGGGATATTTGTTGATTGTGTCGGCAATGGCACCAGCATGGTCTGGTTCTACGTGCTGCACGACAAGGTAATCAGGTGTGCGCCCTTCAAGCGCTACTTGGAGATTCACCTTCCACTCCTCAGCGCAACGTGCATCGACAGTGTCCATGATGCAAACTTTCTCATCGAGAATCACATAACTGTTGTAGCACATGCCTTCGGGCGTGCGATATTGGCTCTCGAAAAGGTCGAGATCGCGATCATCAGTACCAATGTACTTGATGGTGTTTGATACAAAAGGAATCATATCAATTTGAGTTTTATAGAATGACAGAAATACTTTCTAGTGTTATGAAGAGGAAGGAAGAGAGAAAAGTCTATATAATAGCAGCAGCTGGGTTTGCAAAATAACGATGCGGTTTGCAAGCAATTTACACCACCTCAGCTACAGCACGAAGGTAATTACGAAGATTGCCTGCTTTTTGTACAGCTTTGAAAGGTTTGCGTCCAATTTCGGGTTCGAGATAATCCCAAAAAGTACGGAGCTTTTGGTGCAGTTGCGCTTCACCTGGTATGACTCGCGCATAGTGAGCATGAAGAGCATCGTGCAATCGATGGAGCAAAGCAATGCGCTCATGTCTTACCCATTCACGCTGATCACGAAGTTCCGCACCTAGCGAAGGACGCGCCAACAATCCGCGCCCTATCATGATGCCGGCAAGTTGCGGAAATCGTTGATGCAACTGCAACACCTCTTCGGGAGAAGTGAGATCGCCATTGTAAACCAAAGGCTTGGTGCATTCAGCAGCAAAAGCCGAGAAGGCGTCCATGTCGGTTGTGCCCTTGTATCCCTGCGTTCCGATGCGTGGATGCAACGTGACTTGCATGATGGGTGCCTCGTTGATGAGTGGCAACAGACGCTGTGCCACGGTGGAATCGTCCCAACCGAGTCGGAGTTTGATGGAAAATTGCACCTCAGGGTGCTGTTTCATCTCTGCAAACATAGCTGTTATGTCGTCCGTTTTTGCCAAAAGTCCGCAACCGCGTCCGTGTTTGGCTTGCAACGGAAAGGGACATCCCATATTCAAATCGATGCGCTGATAGCCTTTTTCTACAATCAACTGAGTGAGGGTGCGAAATTCGGCTAGATTGGCAGCAATGATTTGGGGCACCACAGGAACATTTTCGTTGTGCTCGGGCGCGATGTCGCGCAAATCTTTGGAGCGCGGAGCCCCATGCTCGAGGCGCACGAATGGAGTATAGTAGAAGTCCACCCCACCTACAAGCTGATGGTGTAAACGTCGGTAAACATCGTCGGTATATCCCTGCAAGGGAGCGAAATGCAGCGCAATCATAAGGCAAAAATACAACTTTCTTCTGAGATTCACCTCTTGTCCGACAAAAATGACCTAATTTTGTAGTCTAAATCTCCGTAAACCAATGTCTGTACTCTCCTCCATCCCTTATTTTGGCGAATCTCTCTCACTCATCGTGGCAACCTTATGGACTGCCAGTGCGCTGTTTAGTGAGGTGGCGACAAAGCGTTTGGGCGCTAGTGTGGTCAATGTGTGGCGCATGATCCTGAGTATGTCCATGATAGCGGTCTTGCTTTTCGCTTTCACAGGCAGCCCACTGCCCCCTCCAGCTTCTACCACCACGTGGGTATGGCTCTTGCTCTCTGGACTGGTAGGATATGTGTTTGGTGATTACTGCTTGTTCAATGCCTATCATCTCATAGGTTCGCGCTTTGCCCAGCTGTTCATGACGATTTCTCCTGCCACGGCTGCCATAGCAGGGTGGATTTTCATGGGACAAACCATCACCACAAACGGCATCTTGGGCATGACCGTCACCAGCTTGGGGATTGCCCTTTCGATTCTTGGCAAATCAGACAAAGATGCTGCCGATCATCAGAAGAGAAAACGGGTGAAACTGCGCCTTCCCTTGAGAGGAGTGCTCTATGGACTGGGAGCTGGAGTGGGACAAGGACTGGGCTTGGTGCTATCTGCCAAAGGACTTCATCACTACGATTTGAATTTACAATCCCTCTCTCTGTCGTCTGAACAACTCGACACCTACAAAATGCTCTTGCCTTTTGCAGCAACTTTCATGCGTGGCGTAGCAGGTCTTGTGGGGTTCACTTTCCTATTGGCTTTGGCACGTAAGACTCACCAATTCACCGCTAGTCTTCGCGATGGCAGAGGCTTGAGCATCCTCTCTTGCGCCGTAGTTTTCGGACCCTTTGTCGGAGTTTCTCTCTCGCTCATGGCCACGCGCTACACCTCCGTGGGAGTGGGCATGACCATTATGTCACTGAGCCCTGTTCTCATTCTTGCTCCTGCTCACTGGATATTTGGACAACGCATTGCGCTACAAGAGATTATCGGAGCATGCATCAGTGTGCTGGGTGTCTCCTTGTTCTTTATTGGTTAGCTAAACTAGCTATTTTAGCCCACCATCATACTATTATATATTAGTCAAAATCCTTCCCTTTACACTCTCTGTGTCATGAAACTTACTCATTATCTCGTTGCGACACTTTGTTGCTCTACCTTTATTGCCCAAGCTCAGGAACTGTCTCTGCAAGAAGTGCCCGATGCGCAACGCTATATTTGGCAAACTTGGCAGCAAGAAATGCGATGCTCTAACTCGGCTTTTTCGATTCTGCAAAAAGCATCGCTTCCTTCTCTCGAACAACCTGCGACACAAAGTCAGCTTCTTCCCAGTCAACTAGAAGATCATGCTGAACTTCAATACTATGTTGGCACGAAGGGTGAACAACCCAAGGAAGGTTACCCCCTTTTCCTCTATTTACATGGTAGTGGTCCTGCCGATCAGGAATGGGCGGCTGGTCTCTCTCTGGCACGCCAATTTGACGATGCGCCTTCTCTCTACGTCATTCCCAAAATGCCTAACCCAGTGGGCGAATGGTATCGATGGTATCAACAGTCTAAACAATGGGCTTACGAGGAAATGCTGAAACAAGCGATGGCATCGCCAAACATCAATCCCAATCGCATCTATGTGTTT
Source organism: Alloprevotella sp. (assembly GCA_015259235.1). Taxonomy (GTDB): domain Bacteria; phylum Bacteroidota; class Bacteroidia; order Bacteroidales; family Bacteroidaceae; genus Alloprevotella. The sequence continues at coordinate 3,940 of JABZGM010000093.1, forward strand.
GGCATCTCCGAAGGGGGCTATGGTTCGCAACGCTTAGCTTCTTTTTATGCTGACTATTGGGCTGGAGCGGGTCCTATGGCTGGTGGAGAACCTTTGCGAAATGCGCCTGCCGAAAACTGCCAACACATTGCCTTCTCCCTACTCACGGGTAGTCGCGACTATGGTTTTGGACGCAATCTCATCACAACGGTAGCTAAAGAGACTTTCGACAAATTAGCACTCCAATATCCCAATACTTTCAACCACCGCATTGAGTTGCAACAAGGGCGTGAACACGGCATCAACTACCACCCTACAACTAGTTGGCTGAAAGCATATCGTAGAAATCCTCGTCCTAAAGATTTTCTCTGGGAAAACTTCCCCATGGGTGGTCGCTATCGCAGTGGTTTTTATAACCTTCGCGTGGACGAATCACCCAAATTGCCCGAAGTGGCTGCTACTAGCCCTGGAGCTACCAACGACTATGACGGAAGATCTCCACGCTATTTCCATCACCTGAGCATGGCAAACAATGAGGTGCGCCTAACCGTAAAAGAAGTGACGTATACGGTGACGGACAATGTGCCAGGAACGAGCATTCCAATGAAGTTTAATCGCACTTATTCTCCAGCAAAGTCGGGCACTTACACCATTTTCTTAGACAACACTTTGGTGGATTTGTCGCAACCAGTGAAGGTGTGGGTGAATGACAAAAAGGTCTTTGAAGGCAAACTGAAATGCGATGCGAAGTATATCAAGGAAAGCCTTGAACTATTCCACGACCCCGAAAGATTATTCCCTGCTGCTGTGCAAGTTAAACTCTAAAGCGTGATGAGATTTTCCACACCGATTGAGATTTCTCCCCTCCCCTTCCAACTGACACCGCAATCACACATCGTTGTCCTAGGTTCTTGCTTTGCAGAACACATCGGGCAACGATTGGAGCGCGCGCTCCCTCCTGATAGAGTGAGCGTCAATCCCTTTGGCGTGCTCTACCACCCCACAGTTTTGGCGCGCGCCCTGGCGAGAATAGCCTTTGCCCATCCCCTTCCCGAAGATATTTTCTTTGAGGGACGTGATGGGCTGTGGCACAGTTGGTGGCATGCAGGAGTTTTTTCGGCTCCTACTCGCGAGGAATGCCAACGCCTAGTTGAAGCGTCGTTGAATCAAGCACACGAGGTGTTGCAAAAGGCGGATTTGCTCGTTCTCACGCTTAGCACGGACCACGGTTATTATCTCAAAGAAGAACTCAGCTGCGGAAGTTTGGTGGCAAACTGTCATAAGATGCCCAGTAAGATGTTTGAAGAGAAAGTCACTTCTTTAGAGCAATCAATCGGTGTGTGGGAGTCGTTGCTGCCTTTCATCAAAGCCCACTATCCACAGCTTCGCATCCTCTGGACGGTGAGTCCCTATCGCTACGCCAAACATGGGATGCACGAGTCGCAACTCTCCAAAGCTCGTCTGCAACTTATGATTGATCATCTCATTCACTCAAAGACAGCTAACGATAACCCCTTCTTACAAATCTTCGGTTCAAAAGTTTCTACACAATCGTTGGAGAGACGAAAAAAAATGTCGGAGATTTTCGGAGAAACTTCGGAGATTTTTGAGAACATCTTGGAGAGCATCCTGAAAAGGTCCAACGATTTTACGCAATACTCGGAGCGAGACCAAGAGAGCACCGAAAACTACAGTAAAAAAGAAAAAGAGGAGAGAAAGGATGCCGCAACCTCCTCTTTCACCTCATCAGTTGACACTTGGCAGTTCTACTTTCCTGCCTATGAAATACTCCTAGATGAACTCCGCGATTATCGCTTCTTTGCTTCCGACATGCTCCATCCTTCGGAACAAGCTGTGGACTACATCTGGGAAAAATTTCGAGAGACAGTCTTTTCTTCCGAACTGAACGACTGCGCATCACATCTTTATTCAATTCGTCAAGCATTGGCACATCGTCCCCTTCATCCGGAGAGTGACGATTATCGAAAGTTTTATACAAAAACTCAGCAGCGTATCGCAGAGTTCACTCATAAATTTGGATTTGCTCCGCAATAAAAGGCGAAGCGTCTACAAAACACACATAAAAGAAGAGGAAATATTACACCTTTCAACGGAAAGTGTAGTATTTCCTATTTTTTGTCATCTCTATCTATCAACAAATCCCCTCCCAACTCTCGGAGTGCCGCAAATTCAAATAGAAAAAAAATGCAGAAATAATACACGCAAAACAAATACTACACATCTAACTAAACAACAATAAGTTATAGTAAGTAAGAACAGCCTTTTTCTCTCAGTTGTCACAGCCTATTCCATAAAAAAATATCACAGAAGATTTGGAAGTGAAGCACTTTATCTGTATCTTCGCTGCAGAAAATGTCTACTGAACATAGCAATTTTAAATATACGACATCAAATTATTAATTTTTCCTGTATATAAATACAGCAGAAACTTCCAAATAAACACAACATGCCATGATTAAGCCTATGCTATCTGTAAGAGCAATGCTCTTGGTTGCAATGCTAACAGGTGGAGCGGGTAGCTTTATCCCCACTTCAGTTCATGCAGCGACTTCAAATGTACAGCAAAAAAACGTTCTAAAAGGACGAGTAATCGATGCTACAGGCGAACCTGCTGTAGGTGCTTACGTCATCGTTGTAGGTACCAGCACTGGTACAACTACAGAACTTAACGGATCTTTCACCCTTAAGAACGTAAAACCTGGTGCATCTATTAAAGTCTCACTCATCGGTTACAAATCACAAACGGTGAAATGGGATGGTAGCTCAGAATTGAACTTCACCCTCGAAGAAGAAACCTCCAACCTCAATGAGGTAGTGGTAACCGCGATGGGTATTACCCGTAAAGCAAGTTCTCTAACTTATTCCACTCAAATGCTTCGTTCAGACGAGTTGATGAAGGTGCAAGACCCTAACTTGGTGAACAGCATTGAGGGTAAGATTTCTGGTGTTACGATTACTCCCTCTGCTGGTGGTGCTGGCGGTGCTTCTAAAATCACCCTTCGCGGTAATAAATCAATCCTTGGTAACAATGCTCCCCTCATCGTAGTGGACGGTGTACCTATGACCAACAATATTCGCGGACAAATCTCGGGTACAGGATTTGCAGCGGAAGGTAGAACTGAAGGCTCTGACCCTCTTTCTATGATTAACCCAGATGACATCGAATCGATGAACATCTTGAAAGGTGCTAACGCCGCTGCCCTTTATGGTTCTGCCGCTGCTAATGGTGTAGTGATGATTACAACAAAGAAAGGTAAGGAAGGAAAACTTGATGTAAATTTCACTTCTAACGTCACCTTTGAAAACCCACTACTGACTCCGAAATTGCAAAATGCGTATGGTGCAGAAGTGACTTCTGGTGGTTTAACACTCGACAGCTGGGGCACAAAACTTCCTGGCGGTGGTGCCTATACAGCCTCTGTAAATGCAGCCCCAACTATTGGTGGTACACGCAACATACACTTACGCAATTCGGCTAACGACGATATCGCTAATTTCTTCCGCACCGGTCTAACAGCTAACAACTCAGTATCTTTGTCCGGTGGTACAGAAAAAATCAAGACCTATTTCTCTGTAGCCAACTCACACTCAAATGGTATGTTAGAGAGCAACAATTACAATCGTAATACGCTCTCGTTCCGCCAAAGCTACAACTTCTGGAACCGTGTAAACATTGACGTAAATGCCAACTATGTACAGACCAAAACCAACAACCGTATTGGTGGTGGTACTGTGGGCAACCCATTGTATGACCTTTACACAATGCCACGCAACGTAGATCTTGCTTACTATCGTAACCACGTTTCAACTCTTGGTAACTGGCAATCAGCAGAACGTTCATATTTTAAAGCCGACCCTGTTACAGGCGCTTATACAGAAACTAGTGGTCGCTCACAGCTTTCTGGACCATTGCAAGAATGGGCTTTCCAAACTGCAGAAAAGAACAACCCCTATTGGCTGCTTAATAAGAACAACAGTGTCAGTCAAGACGACCGTTTCTATGGTAACTTGCAAGGTAGATTTGATATCTATGATGGCTTAGCTTTCCAAGCTCGCGTAAGCATCGACCACTCAAGATATAGTGC
>JABZGM010000094.1:0-4776 GCA_015259235.1 Alloprevotella sp.
GTGGAGGGCATGAATCGACACGAAGATGGCATCCCCCTTTTGATAGGTGATTTTGATGACCTCCTGCATTGCACCATCGGCTCCAGGGATGCGCACCAAACCTGCGAATTGTCCGACACCATGATCCACGTGCACCACATAGTCTCCAGGTTCAAAAAGCATGATTTCCTTGAGTGTCAAGGCAATCTTCGCATTGCGCGCATGATCTGAACGGAGCGCATATTTGTGGAAACGGTCGAAAATCTGGTGATCTGTGAAGAGTGCAATCTTTCCTGTTTCGTCTTCAAAACCGGCATGGAGCGTCAGGTGCACTGGTGTGAAGAGTGTGGGGAAATGCTCCGCAGCTTCGTCTGCAACTGCTGCCCGATCATCGCCACCCTCTGCAGCCGCCATCGCAGCCGTTGAAGGTTGGCGCGTACGTAGTTGAAGTTCAGACAGAATGTCTTGCAATCGCTCATTCTGTTTGTCGCTATCAGCCAATACATACGTGTGTATTCCCTCCGCTGCATGACGCTCAAATTGCTCCAATACGAGGTCGAAATTCTTGTGAAATAAGGGCTGGGCACGGGTATGAAATCCCACCTTCACCCATTTCTTGGAGAGAGCTTCTTCCGTAGCTTTGTTGGTATTGCTCGCGATGACCCACTGTGGCAAAACATCGAAGGCGCGCAATAGGGCATCTCCCTTCACAAGTTGATGAGCTGCGGAGAAACGTTCGTGCACCTCAGCCAGTTCCATCTCGGAAGTCGCCGCTTGTTCTGCCACCGCTTGTTGAGCGAAACCTTCTTCAAAGATGCGATTAACGACCTCTCCCACAAAAGGCAAGTCTTTAGCCACAATGGTGGTGTGTGGTGGCAAATAGTCGGTGATGGGTACAAGACTTCCGACAGCGGTCTCCGACTCCACATCGGGCACAATGCTAATGGTGCTACACACCTCTTGCGAAAGCTGCGTTTGCACCTCGAAGGTTCGGATACTCTCGATATCGTCCCCAAAGAAGTCTACACGGAAAGGATATTCAGAAGCGAAACTGAAGATGTCGAGAATCGAACCACGGAGGGCATATTCTCCAGGTTCGTAGACATAGTCCCGGCGTTTGAAGCCTAATTCTTCCAATGCCTTGACAAATACCGTGACATCTTGCTCTTGCCCCACGCTTAGGGTGAGCGTTTGTTCGTCCATAGCCTTGGGCGAAGCCACCTTTTCTGCCAAAGCAGCTGGGAAGGTGACGACAAATACAGCTAAGTTTTTGTCCCCTTTTTCCGACTTCGTCATCAAGCGAGTGAGCTTTGACAACACATCTGTACGAAGAATCTCGTTGGCAGCATCGCGATGTCCGTATTTCACGGCACGACGATAAGAAGAGGGAAGGAAGAGCACAGCGGCATCGCCCAAGAGTTGTCGCAAATCATTGTAGAAATATCCAGCTTCTTCCTCATCGTTCATCACCACCACATAGAGTCCTTGCGCTTCCTGCGCAGTGGCAGCAAGCATGACGGGAGCAGCAGAGCCCTGCAGTCCGTCGAGAAAGACAAGGGGACTCTGTTCCGTCCAACAGCGCTCCAGAGCTTTCACGCCAGGATGATGTTGAAAAAGCTGAATCAATTCAGAGAGTTGCATAAGAAAATTGGCATATAACGCAACGGAGTCGAGAGGTTATCACTCTCAACTCCGTTAAACCCAAATTGGTCATTAGACCGTAAAAGCGTTACTGGTAATGGAAAAGATTACTTCCTGTCATATTTTATTTTCTTGTTGGCATCTCGTTTCTCGTTCGTTCTTGACGTAGCCCGCTACGCCTTCAAACTAACGACAAGCCATCTGCTCAACAAACTAACAAAATCTGTTCAGGATCTAATGACCGATTTGGGTTAAATCAAATAGTAAGTCTGTGTCTATGCACAGTGTCTTCGTTTAGAACTTGTAGCGGTTGTCCTCCACCTCAGCATTTTGACGGAGCACTTGGAAGGTAGATTGACCTAATTGTTGCATCATAGCTTGTTGTTGCTGTTGCATCACGGTCTTAGCGTCAAACTTCTGAGTAGAGATATTCTTGCGATCAGTGATGCGAGCGATGTAAGCACCAGCAGCACCCAGCACGAGAGGAGTGGTAGCACCCTTCTTAGCAGCGGTGATAGCACCAGTGAGCGCAGGGTCAGGTACACTTACTGCAGCCACATTAGCAAGTCCTGCAAAGGTGACATTTTCGAGGTTCTCCACGATAGCACCCTTCGCTTTCGCTTGAGCGATGGTCTTCACACCAGCATACTTTTGAGCAGCAACGGCAGCTTTCTTCTCACTCTTCACGAGGGCAGTGAGATAGTCTTTTACTTGCTTGTCGTCCCAAGCGTAGTAACCTTCGTCGTTCACCTTAGCAAGCCCAACAACAAGGAGGTGGTTGTTGGCTTCACCCACTTGGTAAAGACCAGAGATTTCACCTACCTTAGCTTCGTCGAACACCCACTTCACGGCAACCTTAGAACCACGAACACCAGGATTGTACATGCCATCGGCACCGATGTTGCGGTCAGAAGTTTGGAAGTTAGTTTGTTCCACCACGCGGTAACCTTCCTTAGCTGCATTCTTTTCGAGATCTGCGAGGGTGCGGTTAGCAGCGAGGAAACGATTCATCTTGCTCACAGCGGCATCGTAGGTAGCTCTAGAGAAGTCTACAGGAACCTTCACCACAGCAGCATTGTACTTTGTCTTCATAGCCTTGCGATCGAGCACTTGTACAAGCACCTTCATACCTTGCATTTCCATGATGGTGAACTGCTTGAGGGGAGAGCTGAGCAAAGTTTGCACAAACTTGAGGTTTTCACCAGCCAACTGAGGACTTTCAAATTGTTGAGGAGTCACCCACATAGAATCGCTAGGCACACCAGCCTTCTTGGCAACTTCAGCCACGCTAGCACCTCCGTTGAGCGCCTTGAGCATAGAGTCAGCACGAGTGGCAGATGCAGCAGCGTCTGCAGCTTGTGCAGGAATCACACGATACAAGATGGAGTCGGGAGACTGCGTCTTTGCCACAAGTTTCACGATGTTCATCGTGTTGTCTTGTGCATTGTATTGAGGTGCATTCAACTGACCAGGAGCCATCTTGTCCAATTCAGCCTTTATGTCGGCAGGGAAGAGGTTTTCAGAGAGGGGCAAATTGACATAGTGCATCACACTCTTTGAAGCATTGACGAGCGCAGCGAGGTCGCCACCAGCTTGCAACTTTTCATAGAGTGCTTGCATGTCACCTTCGAGTGCCTTACGGTCAGCTTCGCTAGCCATCACTTCTACGTCGATGTATTTGATGTCGCGAGATTCACCTTCGAGACGGAAGAGATTTTTGCGAGCCTTGTAGGCAGTCTTCAAATCTTCGTCAGTCACTTTAACTTCCTTGTCGGAAATGGCGCGATAAGGGAATGCAGCCACTTCAGCACTAGAAGCCACAGAAGTAGCATCATATTGCATCTTTGCAGCTACGGGGTTTGAAGTGAAAGATGTCATGAAGAGCGTTTGGTACTTGTTCATCAACAATTCCTGACGCAACTGCTTTTGGGTGTATGCCCAGAGCTTGTTGATCATTGCCACTTGCTCTGCCATTTCAGGATTCGCTTGTTGGCCCTGCATAGACTTAGCTTGCTTCAAAAACTCTTGCAAAGCAGTGTAGTCGAAACGTCCAGTTTGTCCCATGAACATTGGCACATTTTGGAAAGCTTGAGCAGTACCTTCTTTAATCGCTTGCTCCACTTCTTTATCTGTCACCTCAAGACCGAGCTTATCAGCTTCGTGCTTCACGAGTTGGAATTGGACATATTGCTGCCAAACCATATCACGCACTTGATCTTGTTGCTCATCGGTGAGGTTACCACCAGAGCGAAGTTTTGCTGCCTCGCTAGCTTCATTGACCATTTCATAGAAGTCCTGTTGCGAAAGGCTTTTGCCATACACAGAACCAGCGTTGTTGCTGGAATTTCTCAGCACAGACAAGGTGTTTTGGTCGAGCACCATGGTGAGGATGAAAAGAAACATGCCCACACCCATGAGACCAATGATCCATGAACTGCTTCTGATTTTTTGTAATGCTGCCATTATCTATTTTGTTTATTGTTTTTATTCTCAATACGTTAGTACTTCCTTTAGCGAAAAGGGTACAGATTTGGCGACAAAGTTACACAAAAAACCTCAAATAGCGGTGGATTGTGTCTAAAAATAATATTGTCACTTAGAGTTTTGCACCTATTCTGGGGGTAACTTGGGGGTGAAACAGCGCCAAAGATGTTGTTTGCAATGCAGCTAACGCAATTCCATCAACTCAGAAGGCACAGTTCGGCGGAGCACTTCGACCGTGGGTTTAGCCTCAAAAGGGAGTGTTGCAATGGCTTCGCGCACTGTGGCAGCCGCCGTGTCGGGATGGTTGTTTTCTGCACTGAGATGGCACAACCAGATGCGCTGAGTCACGGGTGTAAGATGCGTGCGCAGAGCAGCCGCAGTGAGCACATTTGCCAAGTGTCCGCGTCCACTCGAGATGCGATCCTGAAGATATTTGGGATAAGGACCATTTGCCAACATGTCGGTGTCGTAATTGGCTTCGATGATCAGATATTTTGCGCGCTTCACATAGGGAATCATATCGTCAGTGAACTGCCCGGTGTCGGTGATGAGACAGAAGGTAGGCAAGGCTGTTGGAGCATCTTGAGAATTTTCTCCTACGTTTTCGGAAAAATCTCCGACGTTTTTGGAAAAATCTCCCACGTTTTTTGGAAAATCTCCCACGTTTTTTTG
>JABZGM010000094.1:4786-7797 GCA_015259235.1 Alloprevotella sp.
CGATGTTTTTTGTAGGCTCTCCGATGCTGATGGGAGCGGTATCGACGCTGCCGAACAAACTGCCAAACATCTTGTCCTCCTCTGGTTCAGCCTGAATGAGTTCGACGAAATAGCCATTGTTATCACTCGAATCGTGAGGCACGGCAAAGGGAGTGATGCGGAAATTGCCCACTTCAAAAGGAGTGTTGAGTTCGGTGAGTACCCTCAGTTCTGCAGGAATCTTTTTGGTCATGAATCGGTTGCGATCGATGCCCTCATGCACACGCTGCGACGCATAGACAGGCGTGCGATAGGTAATAGCCATCGGTCCCACTGCCTTGATGTGGTCGGTGTGATCGTGTGTGACAATGATGGCAGCAATCTTGGGAATGGTGAGCCCATAATTGCTCATATAGCGTTTGAAAGCACGAATGCCAATGCCCAAATCAATGAGTATGGCTGTGCCACGTGATTCCAGATAATAACAGTTGCCGGAGCTTCCGCTACCGAAGCAGATAAATTTCATAGAGTGTTTCTGAACAAGATGATTTCAATGAGAAGAGATTGTCGCAGTCGCTTCATGCAGCTAGTTTCGTCTCCGCGATACGATCTGCCAATCGGTCGAAACTCTTCTGTAGATTAGCCCCCACTTTCCCCACGGACTATAACCCAGGAGGAAGAAAAAGAGTGGTAGAAGTAGAGGACAAAGGGAAAATGTCGCACTAGAAGGGCAAGCCCACAGCAAAGTGGAGGGCTAAGTCGCGCGACAACTTGGGGGAGAAAATGGGATAATGTCCGCTTCCGCGGGTCACGGCGGGATTGACGGCTTTCATTCCTCCATCCAAACGAAGGATGAAATAGTTGAGGTTTAATCTCAAGCCCAATCCATACGACACAGCAATCTGACGATAGAAGTTTTTGAAGTGGAATTGTCCATCGCTCATGCCGGCATGACCGCTCGTGTTCCACACATTGCCAGCATCGACAAAGGCAGCGCCTTCAAACTTCCAGAAGAGGGCTGCACGATATTCCACAGAGAGATCCAACTTCAAGTTGCCAGTTTGGTTGATAAAATCAATGTTGCCATCGCGTCCCACATAGCCACCAGGTCCTAAGGTGCGCACATTCCAGCCACGCACAGAGTTGGCACCACCAGAAAAATAGCGTTTTTCGTAGGGAATGATGGAGGAATTGCCATAGGGGATGGCGACTCCAAAAGCCGCATGCGTCGCGAGCGAACTGGCTTCAGTGAGGCGGAACGACTTGGAATAGTCGAAGTCTAACTTCACATATTGCGAGAAAGGGATGTCCAGAATCGCATAGTCGTTATTGGCATTGCGGCGCATCTGGAGCACCTTTGCTATACCATAGAGCAAATTGCCCGCAGTTTCGACATTTGCCTTGATTTGATAGCCATTGGTTTGATTGAGCGAACCGCCATTTCGTCCGCGCAACGAATTGTAGACGATGCCGTAAGCGGAGCGCATGATGAACAAATTTTCATACGAATTGCGCAAGACGGCATAACGGGGATTGTCGCCTTCAAGATACTCTTTGCGGAAGGTGGCAGAAATCCAAGGCATGAAGACATAGTTGAGCGAAACGATGTCGAAGCGATGCTGGAGATTGGGCTTGCGATGAGCATTCCAAGTGGTAGCCCATGTGCCAGTGAGCAAGCGACGATAGAATTCTGGGCGGTTTTGAGAGTTGTAGAGCAATGAGAACTCTGTAGAGCCTCGATAGGAACGAAACATTCGTTCTCCAAACGAGAAAGGCAAAGAGGGAAATCTCAACGCAGCCTCAGCGCCATATTCGATGTAGTTCTGGTTGGCATAGCCTTGCAATCGGCTGATGGTTTCATAAGCACCACGCAGTTTGAGGGATAAATTTTCTCCCCCCTTAAATAGATTGCGATGGGTGTAGGTGAAAGACGCGGCTCCTCCCAAATCGCCTGCCGTGTTTGTACCTTCGATGTCAAAACTAATGCCATGCGATTTTGCCAACTGCACCGACACATTGACATCGACGGTGCTATCGCCCACCTCGGGTGGCGTGTAGTGGATGGTGGAGAAACTGATTGCCCCTAAACTGTTCAAGTTTTGGTAAGAATATTGTGTCGCTACATCTCGGTAAAGACTATCGGGCTCAATGAAGAGATGGCGCATATAGACACGGCGGTTGATTTGTTGTCCGCCGTGCGACACAAAGCAGATGTTTCGATAATAAGTGGTGTCGGCAGGAGCCTCATCCAACACATTTTCCTGCACCGTCACTTTGCCAATGCGATAACATTGATAGCCCAGTTGGGCTTCCACCTTGGGCGGAAGCGAGATGTGCATAGTCAAGTCCACGGCATGACTTTGGGCAGTGGTGTCGGCAGTGAAGAAGATGAACTCGTTGTTGACATTCATGAACCCAGCATTCTGCAAGCGACGCACGATTCGGGTTCGTTCTTCGTTGAGCACAGCCAAGTCGAGGGGCATCCCTTTGTAGAGCAACGAGGCAGCAGAGTCGCGCTCCACTTCTTGGCGCACGGCTTCGTTGTCAAACTCACGATAGACGTTGACCACATAGGCACGTTGACGAGGATGCATGGTGTAACGCAGGTGCATGCTCTGGTCTTTCAACGTGGAATCCACCGTCACGGTCGCTTGCAAATAGCCTTTGGCACGAAGAGCAGAGGTGAGGGAGGCTTGCGAATATTGCATCAAAGCTGGATCATAGACCACAGGAGCTTCACCGATACGGTGCATCACGCGATTGAACAACCACTTTTCGTTGGTGCCCGACAGGCAATAGATGCCCAACGGTACTTTGGCAGTGCCGACCCAACGAGAATTAGCTTCCTGGCGCACATAGCTTCGATAGTCGGAAGGCAACACTTCGGGCTGCTCGCTGTGCAAATGTACGCTGGAAAGCAGATATCTACCTTTTGACACAAAACGGGTGGCAGAACAAGACGATAAGACCACCGCGATACAAAGCAAAAGAAAGCACTGATACGCCCTAATTTGCGCACAGCACCTATATAT
>JABZGM010000095.1 GCA_015259235.1 Alloprevotella sp.
CTCACATTATAATCGCGCACAGATTCGTTATACTTCTTACGTGCTTCGTTGATGCGATTTTCCGTGCCTTCGAGTTGTGCTTGGAGCATCGAAAATTGCTCATTTGCTTTCAAATCGGGATATTGTTCTTGCAACATCATAAGTTTGCCCAAGGCTTGCGAGAGTTGTCCTTGTGCATTTTGATAAGCTGCAAGTTGTTCGGGAGTGGCATTGGAAGGGTCTAGTGTGATTTGCGAAGCCTTGGCACGGGCTGCAATTACATTCTCAAGCGTAGTGCTTTCATGCTTTGCATAACCTTTGACTGTACTTACAAGGTTGGGGATAAGATCAGCGCGACGTTGATAAGAGCTTTGCAAGTCACCCCACACTTGATTCACCGCCTCGTCTTTGGTCATGAGGCTATTGTACTGGCAACCGCCGAAACCTACGAGGACAACAACGACTGCTAGGATTATCCACAGAATTTTATTAGAACTTTTCATACGCTATGTATTTGAAGTGATGTTGAAACAGCTAAGATTGAAATAAAAGTTTTGTATCGCTAGTATCTGGTGTAGCCAAAATGACATTAAAGGAAGAATCGCAAACTAGAAACGTCCACCAGAGCCACCGCCACCAAAAGAGCCTCCACCAAAAGATCCACCTCCGAATGAGCCGCCTCCTCTGAAACCACCAGAACCACCGCGTCTTCCACTCAGGAGACTTCCTAGAACCATACCTGCAAGAAGACTTGAGCCTGAGGAATCATCTTGATCATCATCTTCTGTTCGTTCACGAGTGAAGACTTGTCCACAGTGTTGGCATCTATAGGTGCTGACAATAAGACGTACGGCTCGACCATCTCGATTAAGTCGCTGTTCTTGCTGACGGAGCTTCTGAACTTTTCGTTGGTGACATTGTGGGCATCTTGGATTTGCGATATTGAGAAGATACAGACAATAGACTAATATCACCCCAAACAACACAATGAGCAAGAACACTCCTCCAACAACATTACCACTATCTTCTAGTGCCGTTAGTTCGGTGTCACCTTGTATCACTAGGTCGATAGCCTTAACAGCGACGAGCATCGCATCGTCCCACTCTTGCTTTTTGAGCAGTGGTACAAAATATCGATCTTCAATCAATTGAATTTGTCCATCAGGCAAGGTGCCTTCTAAGCCTTCCCCTGTGAGAAACTGGTAACTTCTATCACCTACTGCCAAAACGATTACCAAGCCGGTGTTTGCTTTGTTCCCTACACCGTGTTTGCGAGCAAGCGCCATGGCGAACTCATACGGGTCATTCCCTTCGAGTTTATCGAGTACTACAACCAGAGTTTGCACTCCTTTCGTTTCCTCCAAATTCTGAAGGATTACATTGAGGCTATCTACAGTAGTTTGAGAGAGGATGTACTCGGGATTACTTACATATTGCGTGCGGTCGTGGTAGCGAGGCACAGGCACTTCCTCTGGTGTCCAAACTTTTGCTGTAGCTCCAACGAAAAAGCCAAGCAAAATCCCGATGACGACTAGCCACCGGCGAAAAAGGCGAAGAGATTTTCGTTGTTGCATATACTTGAAATAGAATTCCAATAGTTTTTTTTACGAGATGTAATCCACAGTTTTGCAAGTTTAGGGGATACACTCTTACTGCAAAGATACTAACTATCGAGAAACAAGCCAAAATTCGCGCTTTATTTCAAACCCTACTGCTTTCGATACGTTAAAAAACACACATCACAGCACGCTATTACCTAGCGTGCTGTGATGTGAAAACAAGATTGATGCACTTCATATTTGACATAACAAGTGCCACGTTTTCGCTGATCACGCAACACTTCTGCCAAAACACTCTTAAGCGTTACAGCCCAGGTCTCGACTTGGGGAGGAAGCGCAGGATCCTGCACACGAAAATAGTGATTATAGGAAATATCAAACGTCGTTCCGAAACGGTGACAACTATTCTCCGATGCGTTGCCATTGTGTTGGCGTAGACGCTGCACGTCTTCTTCCGTGCGAAGCACAGAAGTGACAACCAATTTATGAAAGGGGATGCCTTTAGTAGTTAGACTATCCAAAAAGGAACGACTTATCTCTTCTAACAATGTCGCTGCTCTCGGCACCAAATAGGGTATGCTATGCGCCAATGGTTTGACGATATAGTATGGACTATCCCCGATATATACGAGTTTACTGCCATGTCGTGTGGCTTCTTCCCGATTCTGACACGATTGAATACCCACCTTTGAAGCTGTTGCCAGTTGCACATCATTCAAATCGGGGAAGGCATCGTCGAAGGTAGGTACAGAAGTCACACGATTTTTCACGGGCTTTCCATCTTGAGTCAGCCAAATCGGATTGTGTCGAGGTGCCAATAACAGACTGTCAACCTTACGGCTCTGTAAAGTTACAGAATCTTGAGAATGAGCTGATAGATTATAGGAAGGATGCGACCAACGCTCTATTTGTAGCGATGTCCACTCAGGAAAAATCATTTTCACTCCAAAGAGTACAGTCACAATGCCCCAAAACACTATTAAAAAATGATAGCGCGTAAAGCCTTGTTTGCTACGATGATTTTTTCTTGTATATGTCATAAATGCCTAGAAGTATGATGTGTGTAACTCAACAACGCATCTAACCATTGCCTTAATGGACTGTGTCCAACTTTCCTTCGCGATGAGCTTTCCAATAATCGGAAAGTTGACCTAAAAAGGTGGAGACATCTTTAGCAGCTGCCAAAGTCTCCTCACTCACCTCCTTCTTTTGCAATCTCAGTAACATCACTCCATAAAGTAATTCAAAGCAAAGTTCCAGTTCTTGTACTACTCCCAGGGATGCTTGTTTACTATCAGCAGAGTGTTTAGCTCGAAGTTCTACAATATAGGGCAACACTTTATAATACATCTGACGATAGTAGGGATATTTTGCATTGTCTACGAGCAACTCATGCACTTCTGCCAAACCGGCTATGACATTCTTGTTAATCTGTAAGTGTCCATGTTGGGTCACTCCTTCTTCTCGCATCATGGTACAAAGATTTTCATACCACTCATCCAAAGACGTACGCTGGTCTTCTGAAACATCGAAACGAGCTAAATAGTTGGTGCGAAGTTCATCAATGCTACAATGATGGGCACGCAGAATATCTTCCACCTGCCACATATAGAGAAGATATTCCGAACGGTTGGTATATTGAAGACGTTGAGCTATCAGCATAACAAACTATGTGGTAATGGGGATTCTTACTTGAATATGGAAAAGCGTGAGAAAGGCATAAATAACACTCACTGTGAGGACAATGACACCAATGGTGCGATTGAGCACAATCATACCACGATAACCAAAGGAATTTTTCATGCGTGTGATGATGTAGGTCAAACCTCCCCACCACAACATGGCTCCACAAAAAATAGAGATATACCCCCAAAAGGCTCCAAAAGGATTTTGAGGGACTGTAAAAGTGAGCTGCGCAAATAACGCAATAAAAAGAAAAATAATGAGGGGATTAGACAGCGTGAGAAAGAAGGAAGTCACAAAATTGTGTACCAAATTTCCACGTTTATGCTTCGAACGGCGGATGGCTTTAAGAGGATTACTCAACAATGTGTGCAAACCAAAGGCAAAAAGAATGGCACTGCCACCAATTTTCATCCAATAAATATTCTGCTCCTGTTCGACAAAAGACATCACTAATGTCATACCAGCACCAGTGATGACTGCATAAATGAGATCGGAGAGGGAAGCTCCTACCCCAGTGACTAAGCCCACGATGCGTCCACGATGCATGGTGCGCTGGATACAGAGCACACCCACTGGTCCCATAGGTGCAGACACGATGATACCAATGAGTAATCCTTTGACGATGAGCTGAATAGTGCTACTAAACATCGCCCAATCTATAAGAGGGACTTCAAGAATAGACATAGTATCTGCAAATATCGCTATTTTTCATGAGAAAAAAAAGCACCGAGCGAGGAAATCGCTCGGTGCTTTTTATTAAATAGGGCTTTTGCAAAGCCTTTGGTGCAAAAAGAAAGGGCTTGATTAGCAAAGTTTGCGAGCACCCTCACCGATAACAACATCGATGACAATAGGTTCTTTACCAAACTTAGCAGCAAACTTTTCTTTCACCACTTTGCAGAAGTTGTCATAGAGTTCGTCAGCAACGAGGTTGATGGTGCAACCACCGAAGCCACCGCCCATGATGCGTGAACCAGTCACACCTTCTTCACGAGCAATGTCGTTGAGATAGTCAAGTTCTACGCAAGACACTTCATTCTCCCCCTCGAGTTCGGCAAAAAAAACTGAGCGCTTCTCTGCTAGTGGTTCAGCGTCAGTTCGTAATTATCAGACGTTTACAGAGAGCGCTCAGATAGGTTCTTTTTTTGCTCCATTTTTTTTCTGTTTTTTTTGTGGATTTGCTTTGTACGAAGGAAATAAATTCGTAGATTTGCAACACAAAGAAAGCAATTTAAGCCCAAAAGAATTGCTCTTTGAATGATATTTTTGCAATACAATCCCATTAGTTTAGTCTATACAACAATGGAAACTCAAGCACTTAGCGGTCTTAATCCCGCCGATTTTCAAAAGGAAATTGATGGAAAGAAGACAGATCTTTTCTTCTTACGCAACATTCAAGGTAATGAAGTGGCGATTACCAACTATGGTGGTACCATTGTCGCTATCATGGTACCTGATCGCAATGGCAAGCATACCAATGTGATTCAAGCACACGATAACATCGATGCATGCATCAATTCGCCAGAACCCTTCCTTTCTACCCTTGTTGGTCGCTACGGCAATCGTATCGCTCGCGGACGTTTTCAACTAAATGGCAAAGAATACCATCTTGCTGTAAATAATGGTCCTAATCATCTTCATGGAGGTCCTACAGGTTTCCATGCGCGAGTGTGGGACGCAGAACAAATTGGTGCGCACACTTTGGTGTTACGTTATGTTTCAGCTTATTATGAAGAAGGTTTCCCTGGTGAACTTTCCATGACCGTGCGTTACACTTGGACGGATGACAATGAACTCGTGATTGATTATAGTGGCACTACCAACAAGAAGACGGTGGTGAATATGACGAGTCACGGATTCTTCTCGCTCCAAGGTTTGGGAAATCCTACTCCTACAGCGATGGATACTATCTGCGAAATCAATGCAGATTTCTTCGTGCCTATCGATGAAACTTGCATTCCCACTGGAGAAATTAAGAAAGTGGAAGGTACTGCTTTCGATTTCCGCACTCCACACGTGGTGGGCGAACGCATCGACGATCCCAACTGCGAACAAATCAAGAATGGCGCGGGCTACGATCACTGCTACGTGTTGAACAAAAAAGAAGTGGGCGAACTTTCGTTTGCCGCTAAAATCAAAGAACCTGTGAGTGGTCGTACGATGGAAGTTTACACCACAGAGCCAGGTTTGCAATTCTATTCCGACAACTGGGCAAATGGTTTCCCTGGCTATAAGGGTGCCACTTTTGGTCGTCGCTCAGCACTTTGCTTTGAAGCACAACATTTTCCCGACAGTCCTAATAAACCTCATTTCCCAAGCGTGGTGTTGAATCCTGGTGAGGTTTATACGCAAAAGACGGTCTATAAATTTGGCGTAGAATCTTAATGAAAACTTCAGCTCGCGCTGAGACATTACTCAGCGCGAGCCTTTTCTGTTGAAATATATCAAATAAAAATCTAATCAAATACATTCAATGGCTCAAAAAACCAAACAATGGGGCGCGATTATTGTGATGATTGCCCTCTTCGCTATGATTGCCTTTGTGACCAACTTGTGCACGCCCATGGCAACAATCATTAAAAACCAAGGACCTATCTCCAATGTGTTAGCGCAGATTGGTAACTATGGTAACTTTGTTGCTTACCTCGTAATGGGTATTCCTGCAGGTTTGCTGATTTCTAAGTATGGTTATAAGAAAACTGCCCTTGGTGGTCTCGTAGTCGGTATGGTCGGTATCGCTATTCAATGGTTTAGCGGTCAGCTCGACGCCCAAGAAAATCTCGGTTTGGTGTTTGCTGTATATCTCGCTGGTGCTTTCATCGCAGGTCTCTGCATGGCTATCCTCAACAGTGTGGTAAACCCTATGCTCAATGTCCTTGGTGGTGGTGGTAACTCAGGTAACCAACTCATCCAACTTGGCGGTGTGTTCAACTCTTCTGCAGCTGTGGCTTGCTACATCCTCATGGGTGCACTCATTGCAGATGTAAGTAAGGCTCGCATCTCTGATGCTTCTCCTGCTTTGCTCATTGCTTTCGCTATCTTCGCTATCGCATTCGTAGTGATTCTTTTCACCAAGATTGAAGAGCCCGTCAAAGAGGAAAAAGAATCTAGCGCACTCACTACAGGTCAACTTATTGCTGGTGCCCTTGGTTTCCGTCACTTTGCCCTTGGTGCTTTGGCTATTTTCCTTTACATGGGTATCGAAGTAGGTGTGCCTAACTTCGTACAACAAGACTTAGTAGCTCAAGGTATCCCCGTATCTACTGTTGGTTTGCTTGTTGCTGTATACTGGTTTATGATGCTCATTGGTCGTTTTGTAGGTGCAAGCATCGGTAGCAAGGTAAGTAGCCGTGCGATGATTACTGCAGTTTCTACCGCAACTCTCGTGCTTGTGCTTTTCGGTATGTATGCTCCAAGCGATGTTTTGGTGAGCTTCCCTGGTGTAAACTGGAGCACTCTAGAACTCATCTGGCAGCCTATTCCCCTCGGCACCTTCTCTCTCCTTCTCGTTGGTCTTTGCACCTCAGTGATGTGGGGAGCAATCTTCAACCTCGCCGTAGAAGGTCTCGGACGCTTCACTGCAATCGCTAGTGGTATCTTCATGACCATGGTGTTTGGTTGCGCTGTGATGATGGCTGTTCAAGGTTATGTCGCAGACCTCTTTGGTTACAATGCTAGCTTCTGGGTGGTAGTCTTCTGCGCTGCTTACATCCTCTTCTACGCTCTCGTGGGCAGCCGTGTGAGCCGTCGCGACGAAGCTTAATTCTCTAGAAACTCTCATAGCCTAGTGGCAATGCCTCCCATTTAGGGAGTGCATTGTCCACAAGGTTTTTCCTATAACCCCTCAAAACAATATTTTCCATGAAACTTACTATCGATGACGTTCGTAGCCGTTTTCAAAAACACTTCGACGGCACAACTGGTTCTGTATATGCTTCACCTGGTCGTATTAACTTGATTGGTGAACACACTGACTATAATAATGGTTTCGTATTCCCTGGTGCTGTGCAGCAAGGAATAATTGCTGAAATCAAGCCCAATGGCACTCGTACGGTTCGCGCTTACTCTATCGACTTGAAGGACTACACTGAGTTCTCTTTGGATGACGCTGCTGGTCCATCTGCTAGCTGGGCACGCTACATCTTTGGTGTTTGCCGTGAAATGATGGAACTCGGTGTTCCCGTTGAAGGATTCAACACTGCGTTTGCTGGTGACGTTCCCCTCGGTGCTGGTATGAGTTCTTCTGCTGCACTCGAATCTGTTTATGCTTTTGCACTCAACGACATTTGGGGTGGCAACAAAGTAGAGAAGATGGAGCTCGCTCGCGTGGGTCAACGCACAGAACACAAGTATGTGGGTTGCAACTGCGGTATCATGGACCAATTTGCTTCTGTACACGGTAAGGCTGGTTCGTTGATGCGTTTGGACTGCCGTAGCGGTGAGTTCGAATACTTCCCCTTCAATCCACAAGGTTACAAACTCGTGTTGGTGAACTCTCAAGTGAAACACGAACTCGTGGGTTCTCCTTACAACGATCGTCGTCGCAGTTG
>JABZGM010000096.1 GCA_015259235.1 Alloprevotella sp.
GTATTAAGGTGAAGATGCGCAACGACACCTTGGTTAACGATGCGGCAGCGTTCAACCTTCCTTCTGGTTCAAAGCTCTCTCACTTGATAGAGCAACTTCCAGGAGCCACGATGAATGCAGCAGGCGAAATATTCATCAATGGGCGAAAGATTGATGAACTTACCCTCAACTCGCGTTCCTTCTTTCGTGGGAACGAAGCCGTGTTGCTGGAAAACTTGCCCTACTACACTGTGAAAGAGTTGAAAGTCTTCGAGCGCCAACGCTTAGAGATGGTGATGCGTGGGCAGAAAGACGACAGTCCCGAGTATGTGATGGACGTGAACCTGAAGAATGAATATTCCTTGGGAGCGATGGTCAATGCAGAAGCGGCGGGCGGTACGCACGAAAGGTTTCTTACTCGTATCTTCGGATTGCTCTTGACGCCTACCTCGACCGTGGGAGCTTTTGCCAACTTCAATAATACCAACGACATCAGTCGTGCAATAGCGAGAGGATGGAACCAAGGGGAAGGATTTATGATGGGCAATCAAAACAAGCCCTCCACGCGCAAAGCCGCAGGACTGACTTTCGAGTACCAATCGACGAAAAAGGCAATGATGGGCTATCCAGCCTTGATGGAGTCTGCACAATTGTCATTCGATCACTATCAGAACTTGGACGCCTCGGGACGTTACAAAGAGAGCTTCCTGCCTTCGGGGAGTACTTTCGAGCGTATGCAGCGTAACCTGCAAACGACCATCAAAGCCGCGCAGCTCATCAATAAGTTCAATTACTTGCCATGGTCTCTTAGCCACTATTTGAGCGTAGGATACAAGGAAGACAAGGAGGCGTGGGACAAAGCTACGCAGCAGTGGAATGCACAGCAAACAATGGCGAGCCAACAAATCGATGCTTTGGGCAAAATAAAGCATTACAGTATGCTATCTATGCTGGGATTTTCTATACCCCATCTTCGCCAACTGAGTGTCGGTTTCAACAGCTTGTGGGAGCGTTCTGATCGAGATTATTTCCACCGCCAAACTACGGCTTTGGCTCATCAGTCCAATGATTATCGCCACGAGTACACCGATGCTCGCACTACGGAGTATCGTGTAGAGCCTTCACTGTTCTTTTACCAGAAGTTATCCTCGCAATGGTCTCTACATTTCAAAGAGCAATACAAACTGAGCGGCAAGCGTAGTGATGACCAATACTTCCTGTTGAGCGATTTGAAAGGCTGGGGCTTGGAAGATAGCGTGCAGGTCAATCTCTTGCCCTCCAATCGCGAGAGACTTTGGCAGGCTTACGACAAGACGAATAGTACAGCGTCGCGCAGCCAACGTCACGAAAACGAATTTTCAGTTGCCTTGAAACGGAGCAAGAGTGAGCACTTCCCCATCGACCTCACCTTGGCTTTGCCACTTTACTTCCAGCGCGAACGCTTGGACTATCATCGTGGGGCGGTGGACACGCTTGCCCATTACACGATGGTTGCACTGCATCCCTCTTTTTATCTCAGGCACAAACTGTGGTCGCTTCGTCTCGGATTTACTTCATCCACCCCTGGATTGATGAATATGATTCCCAATCGCGATGCCCGCAACAGCTTGGAGATTATCGAGGGTAATCCTTTCTTGAAAACCAATCAGCGTTGGAATGCCAGTCTTTCGTATCAGCCCCAATGGCAAAGCCGTAGAGTGGGTATGACTTCTGGGCGGGCGGAAACCTCCTTCGTTTATCACCTCCGCTCCGTGGCGCAAGGTTTTACCTACCAGGCACAGACTGGAGCAACGACCTATCGACCAGAAAACGTACGAGGTAATTGGGCGTGGCAGTCGTCCTATCACACCACCATCTCTCTGCATCAAAATCAGCAGTGGTGGGTGGATAGCCATACCGCGGCGGATGTTTTACACTCGGTGGATTATGCCGCCCTTGATGGGATGGCGCATGCTGCGCTCAACAAGGTCGAAACCGTCAATCTCAACGAGTCGCTCAAATTCAGCTACAAAGATCGTCATACCAAGGTTGACTTGTTGGGAGGACTGCTTTGGCGCCGCACTTGGGGGCATCGCCCCACGCAAACCTCTCTCTCGGCTTTCGATTTTCGCTATGGTTTCAACTTTCAGCAAACCATCCCACAGTGGAAAACGGCGCTAAATGTCGAAACGACGGTGTTGAGTCGCCGTGGATATGGGAGCAGCGCGTTCAACAAGACTGAGTGTGTGGTCAATGCCTCCCTCACCCAATCGCTGTGGCGCGATAAGTGGGAACTGACTTTAGAGGGACGTGACCTTTTCCACCAGCTTTCCAACACCACCTACGAGGTCAATGCACAGGGGCGCACCGAAACGTGGTATCGTGTCATCCCCAATTACCTCATGCTCCACCTCGTCTATAAGTTCAGCCTAAATCCAAAACGATAGATTCATCCCCTAATAACCCCGTGTAAGCTCAAGACTGACAATGCAAGCTGTTCGATATATATCAGACATAAGTAAAGATAGTAATATGAATATTGTGTGAGTGATTGAAATAGTCTAAATACTGCTGTCCTACTTTCAGCAAAAGTTGGGGACGTTTTTCGTATCGCCTGGTGAGTTCCTTCAACTCCTGTCAACAGAGGAGCATAAAGATGAACATAGTAACGGTCTCCGTACTCGTCGTTGGCGCGGTCAGGGTTGTATTTTCAATTATTGCTGTCCGGTAAACTTCCAAACGATACAAGAAAGTTTACCGGATTGCAATAGAAAAAACGAACAAAGCACAAAATAACAGCTTGGGATGAGGGTATCAGTAGCAGGCTCTTATTTCCACAACGAAAACTCCCCATCGTTCATAGAGAAGAGAACGATGGGGAGTTTTGTTAGATAGTTGCCGTAGAATCAGAAAGTATGCAACTTTCCAACCACGCGATAGAGTTGTTGGATGCGACTGATGGGGTAGCGTTCCACACCATAGTCGGGGTTGCTAGCAATGAATTCTAGTAATTCGGGATCGCCGGGTACGCGGCGTAGTTTTTTGACCGTGCGTAGGTCGTCGAGGACAACGGCATAGATGTGTCCGGGCTCGAAGCTCTCGAGCGAGCACTGGCGGAGCGCAATTTTGTCGCCAGGCTCAAGGTCGGGCAACATGCTTTTGCCTTGCACTGAGCACCAAAGATCAGCTGAGCGGTTGAGTGGCGTGTCCATGTAGTAATTGGGCACTGGAGGTTGCTCATTGTTCACTTCTTCAAATCCGCAGGTAAAATCGTTGTCATACACTGGAAGTGCCTCAAAACGATTGGCCCTGTGTGCATCACTCTCTGCCGATTCGCGATCAGCCTTCATCATTTCTCCCTCACCTGTGAGCAACCAATCCACCGATACCCCCAAACGCTCGCTAACGGCAGCTAGAAAATCGTACTTGGGTAAAACCGTACCCGTGAGATACGATCGAATGCGCGCTTCGTTCGTATCGAGTAAACTTGCAAAGCGCGTGTTACGCCCGTCTGCAAATTTCTTGACCAAAAGTTGGAGTCGGTTTGTCATAACATATCGTTGTTTGAGATGCGACAGCCACATCTTTCATGATTAGATATAAGGCGCATGCTCCGCAAAAGGCGGAACTTGTGGGGAAAGGACCTCGCTGCACCGTATGGCTTGTATGCGAGATTGGCTGATTTTATATCTGCAAATATACGATTTATGAAAGGATTTTCAAAGTAAAGCATTGAAATTTGCCTGAAAAAATGTGGAATACGCAACAAATCTAGTGATTTTGAACAATGTCCGTGTGGTAAACGCATATTCTTGCGACTGTTGTGCGCAAAAAGCAGGAGTTTCCTGTGTGAGGAGGCTCCTGCGAAGGGAAAATAGTCTATGGACGGTGTACTGAAAGAATGTATAGAAATACTGACTATTAGAACATTCTGCCACGACCACCAGGAGGCATGGAGGGATAGAAGTTGCCAGGTCCATGATGCTCGCCAGGACCTCCAGGTCCAACTTCGGGAGGAGTGGGAAGTTTGGTACCTCCGAAGACATTGAGTTTGAAGATGGCATGGAGCATGATATAGGTGTTGAGGATATTGCTCCAGGTGTCGGTGCGCATCAAGGCGGTGAGTGAACGACTGATGTTGTTTTGCTGATTGAGCAGGTCGAAACCTTCAAGGCGCATGGTGAGTGCATTATCTTTCAAGAAGGATTTTGAGAGAGAGGCGTTCCATACGAGTTCGTTGGTGTTGAGCTCCGAAGCAGCAAATCCACGACGAGAAGTCATGCGCAAATCGGTGGAGAAACTGATGCTCCAAGGCAACGTGATGTTGGTGGAAACACCATAGTCGTAGCTCCAAGTGTCGAGATTCTGACTAGGGTTGAGCGAGGAGCGTGAGTGCTGATAAGACACACGACCATCGAGGGTCACGTCCCACAAGTTGCGGCGGTAGGAGAAATCGAGCTTTTCGGAAAATCCACTGATGCGGTTGGTGCTCTTTTGTGTCACTGCACCTGCAAATAGCTGGTTCACCTGTGACAAATTAGGCGCGTCGGCGAGGGTGATAGGTTGTGAGGTGGTGGCAATGTAGCCAACAGAGCGCGACAAGTTCACGTTGGTCGAAGTGGACAAGGTGAACATTTTGGTGGCATTGAGAGGAGTGTTGAAGGTGAATCCTCCATTAGCAGTCCAGTTGCCATTGATGTTTTCGGGACGAGTGAACTGGCGACCGCTGGCATCGTCGTAGATGAGCATTTGCGTCACAGCATTGCGCTCGTTGGTGAAACTGAGATTACCCATGATGCCACGTTGCGACTCGGTGTTGTAGCCATTATAGAACAAGCGGAAATTGTCGCTCCACGAGGGTTTCAAACCAGGATTCCCTACTTTGATGTAGAGAGGATTGGAGTTGTCCACTACATTGAGCAGATTGGTCATCGAAGGTTGGTTCGTTTCTCCACGATAGAAGAAATCTAAACGCTGCGTCTTAGAGAACTTGACACGCAAACGAAGGTTGGGCGCAAAAGTTTGCACGGTGCGAGTGGTGTCGATATGTCCCACAGAGCCATGACTGTAGTCCAAACGCGTGTTCTCGGGCATATAGCGCAGACCCACATTGAGGTTGATGAGGTTCGTGTTGTAGCGGAGTCCGATTTCTGTGCGGTGGGTGTTGTAGTGGTAGGTGGCGGATTGCGAATTTGCGGCATCACGCGCAGCGGCATAGAGGTCGTTGGCATTGATGCGGTCGAGCAACTGTGCTGGATCTACTTGAGTTTGCACAGCTTCGCTACTCAACTTATATAGGGCTTCGGGCAAACTCCCGTTGGCGGTGATGTAATCGTTGAGGGTGTTGTAGCCCGATAGGGAAGTGAGGTTGTAGAGATCGCGACGACCATCGGTGACACGGTGCTGATAGGAATAGCGAAGTTCACCATAAAGTTTTCCCACGATGGGTTCTACATACGACGCCCCCAAACGATAGTTCCAACTGGTGGAAGGACGGTTAGAAAATTGGTGCGTGCCGTTGGGAGCAAGTACCGACTGACTATTGTCTTTGCGAAGACGGCGATGAATGTCTGCAAAACTATAACTAGTGGAGCCAGATTCCTCCCATTTGCCTCGCGCTTCTACGCTCAAACTGCGACCTGTGCGGCCTGGGAGCTTGCGCGTTACATTGAGTTCTCCTTCAAAAGCATGACTCCAGGAAGTGCCCAGCTTGTTATTGTTGTTGAGATTAACCAGATAGGGGAGAGTGCTGACCAAGGTGTCGGCAGTGCCGCGTGTGGTGCTTGCGTAGGCGCGGTTGAGCACTTCGTCGGTGCTGCTCACACCCAAAGAAGCGAAAGGATCGCTGTCGAAAGTGGTGGCTCGCTTGTTGCTACTAGAATTTCCCTTGCTCCAGTTGAAGTTGGGGCGGAAGGTAATAGAGGTCATGGAGTCTGGGCTCCACATTAGACGCAAGGAAGCTCGAACACTTTGACTGAGGTTATTGGAAAAGCTATGTGTGTTGGAAAAACTGGGTTTGCGTCCAGCTGTGAGGAAGGTTTCACTAATGGTGATGCTCTCGGTGTTGTTGTCGTTGCGAAAATAGAGGGCATTACCCCCAATTTCAAATGCTCCCGACTTGAAGCGCTTGATGCCATTGTCCCAGGAGAAATCTAAACCAGCCATGGTGGAGGTGGTGCGACCATCATTGTTGGACATGAAACCACGAGGACCTCCAAAACCGCGATCGCCGATGTTGTTGTGCGACCCAAAGAAACCCAAGCGGCTATTGTCGGTGAAACGCATCAACATCAGTTTGGTCTGGTAGAGATTGTTCTTTTCGTCATCGCGTCCACCCGCTACTTCAAAGTTGCTTAGCAGTGTTTGGTTGAGTTCGCGCTTGGTGGAGATGTCGAGAACAAAACTTTCTTCGCCATCGTCTATGCCGGTTTGCTCTGCTAAATCGCTCTTCTTTTCGTAGCTCTTTACCTTAGAAACCAAATTGACGGGAAGATTTTTCATCGCGATTTTAGTATCTCCTTTGAAAAAGTCCTTACCATTGATGAGCAATTCCTTCACGGTTTTGCCATTCACCTTAATGCTACCATCGGTACCCACTTCCGCACCAGGAAGTTGTTTGATGAGCGCTTCCAAGGAAGACCCTTCTGCTGTGCGGAAAGCTGCTGCGTTGAACACAGTGGTGTCTTCACGCTGTTCCATACGCGCCAGTACGGCTTTTACTTCGGCTGCACTAAGGAGGACGTCACTATTTTTGAGTAATACTTCCCCAATGTGCAAAGTGTCGCCGTTATTCTTCAGAGCCACCGCAAAGGATTGAGATTCGTAGCCCAAAGCACTTGCAGTGAGATGCAGACTGTCGGTGGCATTGGTTTCAGTGCGCAGGGTGAAGCGACCCAAACTGTCGGTGGTGGCAACGGAAGGGCGTGAACCTTTGGTGCGAACGTCGGCATTGCGAATGGGAAGATTGTCCGTCTTTCCAACGAGGGTGCCGACAATGACACGATGTTGGAGCGCATTGGCTGCATAGCCCCCGATGGGCACGACAGCACAAGTCGACAAAAATAGGGGAAGTAATGATTTTTGCATACGCTTAGGGTTGTGAAAGTTCTGTGATGGGAAATAGCGATTGCACTTGCCTAGTAATTTTCCGTAGTTTTGGTGCAATGAAGATAAGCTAGTGGTTGCCTATCCTCTCTTTCTTTCTTTCTTGTTTTTATCAATACAAAAAACAAAGAGTAAGTCTAATTTAGGTGTCACGATATGGCTAAGTCCATACGCAAAGGTAGTTCATTTTCAAACAATGACAAGAGTAGATATTTCTAATGTGCGGAAATCAAACGATATTTGGCACTTTTTTTGTTTTGAAGTTGTCATTTGTCTATATATGATGTCGGAAAAAACAAAAATGGAGTGTCGAATGATTGTTAGAATGCAAAGTCGTTTCCATATATAGTTGTATAAGATGTTCTGATCATTGCTTTAACCCAAATCAGTCATTAGACCGTTATAGTACGAATCGTAATTGAAAAGACAACTTCCTGATTTCTTTCATTTTCTTGTTGGCATCTAGTTTTTCGTGAGTTCTCGCCGTAGCCAGCTACGTCTTTGAACGCACGGTAAACAATTTGCTCAACAATCCAATGAAACTTATTCAGGATCTAAGGACCAATTTGGGTTTAAGGATTGGCGATATTCCCTTGTATATAGTTGATTCATGGCTTATCTTACGATGAAATAGTGACTAGAGGAGAGAGAGGTTGTCTTCGGTTATTGATATATTCACAATATGCCCCTTCAAG
>JABZGM010000097.1 GCA_015259235.1 Alloprevotella sp.
TAGTCGTATTTGAGCAAGTCTACGCCCCACGCTGCATATTGTTTGGCATCGACAGTTTCTTTTCCGTACGAACCAAAGGCTCCTGCGCAAGTGTTGTTGGCAGCATCGGAATAGATACCAAACTTCAAGCCCTTGCTGTGAGCATAGTCCACCGTGGCTTTCATGCCGATGGGGAATTTGGCAGGGTCTTCTTGGGGACGACCATCGGCATGACGCGTCTTGGCGTGCCAAAGATCGTCGATAATGAGGTAGTTGTAGCCAACATCTTTCAATCCTTGCTTCACCATAGCATCCGACACTTTCTTCACCACGTCAGTAGAGATTTTGTCTTGCACCACGTTCCAAGAAATCCATCCCATCATGGGTTTTGCCAAGGGGAGATTTTTCTTGACAGTGAGCGTGGCTTTAGCCAAAACCTGCTGTTCCTTGCCTTCCGTAGACACAATGTTGTAGTGATAGACTCCTTCGGCTTCGGGTGCAGTGCCTTCTACAACACGGCGTTTGGCATTCCAAGTGAGTCCATCGGGGAGTTGAGTGACCGTAACATTGAGGGAGGGATCGGAAGTGACGATTTTGTGCAGTACGCGCTTGCCAGGAAGGGAGAAGATGTCGGTGGCGCAAGCTAAAGGTGTCTTCAACACATCGGGAGAAACAGTCTCGGGACGCGTGGAGTTTTGCTCGTGATAGATGAAATAGGCATTTGCCCAATCGAAGTGGTCGCCCCAGTTGCCTTCTCCTCCGCCGTTGTTCACCTCGAGAATGAGATATTTGGCATTGCGCACATCGACATCGAGCTGGATGGGTGCGGAGTCACGATTCATCGAACCGCTTTTCACCACTTGGTCTTGACCGTCTTGTCCACGAAGCACAACGCGATAATCGAGAATTGCTGCCTTGCTGCGAGGATTGTTGGGATTTTCCACTTCAGCATCAATACCTCCCACAGCGCGGAAGGTGGTAACTGCGCCATTGAGTTTCACCACGATACGCGAAGGAGCGTGCACCCCTACCCCACTTTCATAGGTGGTTTTTCCCAAACGAATGGGATTTCCTTCGATGCTTTTGTTGGCTTGTGGACTCTTCCAACCGTTTTCCATCTTCGACAAGTCGAGGCTGCTCAGTGGAATAAATTCTAGACTAGGGTCAGTAGAAACGGGGAGTTTCACCACGTTTTTGGTGACAACTTGCATCATAGGAGCTGCATTAGCTTGAGTGCACAAGGCAGGTGCAGTGCAAAACAAACTCAAGCCTAGGAATAGGGGAGTATATTTCATGATAAGGTATATTGTTTCGTTTCCAAAGACTTTTCTAAGCGCAGCACCTTCCCACTTCTTTTGCTCGTGCGCAGTGCCTAACTACCCAAGAAAAGCTAATTATTTGACAAAGATAATACATCTCTCGTTATTTTCCACCATTTATGAGCCTATTTTATCACCTCGAGTAGTAAAAAGTAGGTATTAACCCAGTTAAATATACAAAACAGCGCAACGGTAGTAGACTACCATTGCGCTGGATATTTTTTGAGGACTTGCCTTAAAATGACGATTGAAGCATAGCTTCGCGAGGAAGGCTGACCAGTGGGGAGATGGAATTAGAGTTCCAAATCGCCATCGTGGATTTCGTGCCAAGGAAGACCTTGTTTGTTGAGTTCTTCCATGAAGGGATCGGGATCGAACTCTTCCACATTGTGCACACCGGGCTTGTTCCACACACCTTGCATGAAGAGACGCGCGCCGATGCAGGCAGGAACACCAGTGGTGTAGCTCACGCCTTGCATACCCGTTTCGTCATAAGCAGCTTGGTGAGAGCAGTTGTTGTAGACGTAGTAAGTGTGTTCCTTACCATCCTTGATACCGCGGATACGGCAACCGATAGAGGTTTCTCCCTCATAGTTTTCACCCAAATCTTGGGGATTGGGGAGGACAGCTTTGAGGAATTGGAGGGGTTGGATCATGTGTCCCTCGTAGTTGATGGGGACGATAGAGTCCATACCGATGTTTTGGATCACACGCAAGTGGGTGAGATATTCCTGTCCAAAGGTCATCCAGAAGCGAGCGCGCTTGATGGTGGGGAAATTGATGACAAGACTCTCGATTTCTTCGTGGTGGAGGAGATAGCTCTCACGAGGTCCCACGTTGGGATAGGTCAAAGTTTGGTGAATTTCGAGGGGTTCTGTTTCCACCCATTTACCATTTTCCCAATAAAGTCCCTTTTGCGTGATTTCGCGGATGTTGATTTCGGGATTGAAGTTGGTGGCAAAGGCTTTACCGTGGTCACCAGCGTTGCAGTCTACGATGTCGAGATAGTGGATTTCGTCGAAGTGGTGCTTTGCTGCGTAAGCAGTAAAGATAGAGGTGACACCGGGGTCGAAACCGCAACCGAGGATGGCGCAAAGTCCAGCTTTCTCAAAGCGTTCGCGATAAGCCCACTGCCAAGAATATTCAAAGTGTGCTTCATCTTTGGGTTCGTAGTTGGCAGTGTCGAGATAGTGACAACCGGCTTCAAGACAAGCCTCCATGATGGTGAGGTCTTGATAGGGAAGCGCGAGATTCATCACCAAATCGGGTTGGAAGGATTTGAAAAGCGCCACCAATTCAGGCACGTTGTCGGCATCCACTTGCGCCGTTTTGATGTCGTTGCGCAAGCCCATGTCGGCAATGCGTTTGGCGATGGCTTCGCACTTAGACACGGTGCGAGAAGCAATCATGATTTCGTCAAAAACATCGGAGTTTTTCGCCACTTTCACGGCGGCTACGGTGGCGACACCACCAGCGCCAATGATGAGAACTTTACCCATTTCTTATTGAGTTATGCGTGAGTTGTGAATGATATCTGTAAATATATGGTCTGTGAGCTGCGCGCTTATGTGGAAAGTGCTTACAACTTGTCTGCAAAGTTAGTGATTTCTAGTGAGATGAGATATACTTTTTCGAGAAATCGCTATTTATTGCACCTCGTTGCCGTTGATGCCGAGCGCAGCCATCAGGCTATAACCGAGGAGTTCTTGCTGAAAACCGCGTCCCATGATGGGTTGCATGGTGAAGAGGGTGATGTCTTTGCGGGGAAGTTCGTTGCCTTTGTCGTCCTTGGGGGGATTGGCACAAAGTGCCTTGATGCGCTGCGCGAAATGTGCGCTTTCGTCCGTCATTCCATCGAGATCGGCAATCACCATCACGCGTTCACAGTCTGCATTGCGCAACACTTCTTCAAACACCTGCACGAAATAGTCTTCTTGCGACACAATTTCTTCTACTCCATAAGCATTGAGGGCAAATTCGCCGAGTTCATCGCGAAAAGCTTTGCCGTTGAGCTCTTCTGCAAAGTTGCAGGGAAGGAGATGTTGCAATTTCGTTTGCTCCTTGGGATGAATGAGATAGACGCGCGTCTCGTTATCTCCAGGTCGTAGTCCGCCATCGAGCGCAATGCAATCGAGCCATTTTGGAAAATCCCCTTGGGAAATCTGACGACCGAGCATACGCTCGAAATTAACGATGAGATCGAACGCCACGTGATCTAAGTGAGCGGTATCGACAAGTATGATGTTGTGCATCTATTGAAAGTATTTGAGAAGGGCTAGAAGGACTAGAACTTCTAGAAGCTCTAGAAATCCTAGAATAACCTGAACCACTAGAAAAAACCAGCATCTCCAGTAAATCTAAGAGGCTGCATCAAAACAGACGTTTTGAAGCAGCCTCTTATAGTTCTAAAGTGCTTACGATTACGCTTCAGCCTTGGGTTCTACAGAAACCACGCTGCGGTCGCGTTGACCGCGCTTGAAGGTAACCACACCATCAGCGAGAGCGAAGAGCGTGTGGTCAGAGCCAATGCCTACGTTCTTACCAGGATAGTGAACTGTGCCACGTTGACGAACGATGATGTTGCCAGCGATGCAAGATTGTCCGCCCCAGATTTTAACACCAAGACGTTGTGATGCCGATTCACGACCGTTCTTAGAACTACCTACACCTTTTTTGTGTGCCATTGTCTGATATATTTAGGGGGTTAAGCTTTAACTTCCTTGATAGAAAGTTCAGTGAATTGATGACGGAAGCCGTTGAGCTTGCGATAGCCCTTACGACGCTTCTTGTGGAAGATGAGCACTTTGTCGCCCTTTACGAGGGGAGAAACTACTTCAGCTACTACTTTTGCGCCCTTTACGGTGGGAGCACCTACAGTGACTTGACCGTCCTTGTCGAGAAGGAGCACCTTGTCGAACTCAACAGTTTTGCCAGCTTCTACGCCAGCGAGGTGGTCTACGAAGAGCTTCTTGCCTGCTTCCACCTTAAACTGATGACCGTTAATCTCTACGATTGCGTACATTTGTTTGATTTGATGTATGTGAAACGGATTTTTCCGGGAGGCGGAGCACTTCTGCTCACTTCGTCTGCCCCGTCGGACTCTATAATCGGCTGCAAAGATACGACTTTTTTTTCAGAATCCCACCAAATACAGAAAAAAAATAGACATTAGACGTTAGAGGGTCGCAGACCCTTTCTGCTCGCCATGACAAGCATGGCTCGGAGTAGAGAGTAGAGGTTAGACCTAGAGACTAGAGCGACCTGACGAAAAAAGCCTCGCTCGAGATGAGCGAGGCTTAAATGCTGGTTGGCTACAATCAAAGCCATTGTAAAGAAATTACGAATGGAGAATTGTTTCGTAAGAGTGAACACTCCAGTTGGCGATAACTACATCAAATACCATGTATGTACCACAATCGGTGCACTTGTTGTTGACATAGAGATTGATGGTCACTTCACCCTTACAATTCAGGTTACCTTGACCGAGGGCAACTTTGATGAGCTGAGGCAAGTCAAGTCCCTTTGCATATTCCATCACGGCTGGAGAAAGTTCTACGTTCTTACCTTCGTGTGTGAGCGTTAGACGAGCTTGTGCTAATTGGTCGAGCGTGTTGCCGAGGACGTTAAATTGGCTTTTGAGCGTATCACCTACAACTTCCTGATGGAAAGCCATAAGAGGAAACTCTTGCTTTGAAGCAATCAATTTGGCTTGTGGCACCTGCCACAATGCTTGGTTTTTAGCGTCTTGCAACGTTTCGTGAGCAAGTTCACGACCATGGGTGAGCAACTGGAGGTTGAACTTGGCAGGACCAGTGGGGTATTTGCTGGGCTTGACGCTTGGGTCAACAATAACATTGACATTAACGCGCAGAGCTTGTTGGCGCAAATTGATGGCAGCATGTTTGAAGACACTACCTTCTACTGCAGGGTCCGGGATGCTAATGACGTCATCGGTAACCATGTCGCCAAAAGTTTTCTTTTCGTCAGCATCTGCAGGGAGTCTGTGGAGTCCTGTACCAGCGAATCCATATCGGACAGGTTCAGGAGTATTAGGAAAGACGAGAGAACCGTCTTGTTGTTGTCGAAGTTGGAAGAAGACATCACTTTTCTTAGTGACCCCTTTTTGAAGTTTAGCTGAAGCCAATTCGTCAGCATTTCCCGTCCATGCCACAAGTTCATATTGACCTTGATGCAAAGGGATGAGCGTTTGATAGTCAGCAGTAAGATTTGCTTCGCCATTGGCAGCCACATAATTGGCAAGAAGACCAGTTTTTTTGTCGAAAGCAAGAACGTGCAAATTGTTCACCTTACCCACGACGCTATTGAGCGTGTTGCAGGGTGTTTGTTGGTAGAAGCGCACATACACACCCTGCGGGCAGTCAGCAAGATCATCGTGGAACATAGAGTCGCAGCTACCAAGAGCAGTAGTGGCGAGTGCGAGTGCAGCAAGTGCTGTGAACTTTCCCAAGATATTCATACGTAGTAAAGCGTTATGTATTGTCATCTGCATGAGGCATTAGCACAAGGCTAGCGTACAACAGACATAAGGAGAAAAAAGAAGCAAGGGGAGGGAGTTTCCTCCCCTTGCTTGTTATAGGGAATTCCATCTAGAGAGATGGAGACTCATTACGAATTATTTGAGGATGTGTTCGTAAGAGTGAACAGCCCATGGGAGGATAGTCACCTCAGCAGCCATCCAAGTTTCCTTAGGAGTGATGTTCTCGTTTGGATTCACAGGAGGATTCTTGGGTTCGAGATGGTTGTCGTTAGGACGGTCATCTGGGTTGTTGGGGTTCTTGGGGAACTTGCCCTTATCAGGACCTTCTGTAATTTTACCAGTTTTAGGATCAATTTTAGGAGTATTCGTTGGATAAGGAACGAGTGGGTTCCAGTTAGCACCCCAAGAAGCTACACCCTTGAGCTGAACGTGGTAGATATTGTTACGGTCAACTGGTGAGTTGAGAGTACCAGCCAACTTGTCGGGGTGAACCCATACGAAGTAAAGTGCCTTACCCTTCTTATACAACTGAGCAGTTTGTCCCTTTACACCACCTTTATCGGGGTTTTGCACACAAGCAGAGTCAGCATAAACCACGCCATTAGCGCCGAGGTAGAAGTCCTTACCATCGAGAGCAGTACCAGTTTCAAACTTACCAGCAGCATTAACATATACTTTAGGGTTGAGAGTACCACGCACGAGGATGTAAGCAGTGTTAGACTTGCGGTAGTCTGATTCATCTGCTGTAGCACCATACTTGTGAGTAGTAGGCAAGAGGAACAAACCGTGGTCACCACCAGTCTTAGCAGTAATGTGTGACGTTACCTTGCCGATTTCTTCAGTCTCCTTGGCAGCAGGATTCAAGAAAGCATCGCGAGACTTAACTTCAATTCCCTTATGTTCATTCAACCAAAGACCTGAGTAGTCGTAATACTCAATAAGAGCTTGATATTCCTTAATAGATGCATCTGCCCAGAAATTATCGTTAGCTGTAGTCTTTTTTTCGAAAGCAGGGGTTTTTTCGTAATCCTGAGCAGCCTCAGCATCCTGAGTCATACCTTTTTCAGTATGATTTATCTTGACGAAATTGAAAGTTTGTTCGCCTTGCGCTACAGTATAAGTGATATTGGTCAATGCAGCAAGAACTGTTTCGTCCTTCTCATTGGTCATAGGATTATCACCCTTAATTTCGAAGTCATTTGCACCCTTAGTTACTACAACACGAGCAACAGCACGTTCAACAGTCAACTTAGCTTGGTTCTTAGTACCTGAGATTGCTTCTTGTTGCGTAACACCATCAACTACATTGATAGTAGTTTTTTCACCTGTCATCAAGATGACATCATCATTACCTTCAACTGAAGCAACTTCACTAGCACGGGTTTCGGTCACATCAGCAGTTGGAAAATATTTAGCTTTGGTAGCATCAGTACCAACATTCACCTTTTTATATGCAGTTTCGAAATCAGCAAGAGTTCCACCAACCGCTTCAGGCAAATTTACAGAAGCAGTTGGGTTAACCACTACGTAAACAGTTTTATCACCAGGCTTAACTTTGAAAGCTTCATTAGCTGAAACCTTAACATCACCAGTAGCTTTTTGATCAAGACGCAATTGAGCATCTGACAACTCTACCATCTTTTCAAGGGTCGTAGCACCACCTTCAGTTTGGAAGACATACACCTTTACAGACTTGATTTTGTCTTGACCATTCCACTTACCATATTGGTAGCGAGCAGGGTCAGCTTCAGCACGAGTAGTCGCAGGAGCAGGAAGAGTGAAAGAAACGGACATGAAAGCTGTACCGTTTTGAGCCACTTCCTTGCCTTCTGATTTGCCCAAATCATCGTTTGAGCAAGCGGTGAAACCTGCACCAAGTGCAAGGATCATAGCCGCAGCAAAAAATTGCTTTTTCATACGTAAATAA
>JABZGM010000098.1 GCA_015259235.1 Alloprevotella sp.
CCGAACCCACTGTTTCATTAAACAAATCACTGTTGCGTTCGGTGGTATAAAAACGTTTATCGGTGGGCGAGAAACTAATGAACACACGATCCCACCAAGGTTCATCATCCGCGATAGGCCCCGTGGGTTCACCGTCATAGAGCTTTTTTTCGATTACCTGTTCGGGCAGATAGAAGCTAAAAGTGTAATCCCTCATGTCGTCATTACCACCGGAAGGTGAAAGTAAGTTGCTCTGCCCATTGTTTTGAAAGGCAAAGCTATTTGCGGGTTTCAATCGCAGTGCCAAATGACGGGTAGTATCGGGCGAAAAGATGTTATTATAGAACGAGAAGCCTCCCGTCGGAGTGTGGTTCATATCGAACAGTGGGGTATTGAAAAACGACCAATAGCGCGGACGATTGCCCACCACGATGGTGAACTGCCCCAAATAGGGCCACTCCAATCTATCAATTTTTCCAGCAGAGGTCACGTGCGCTGCTTTTTTCACCACCAGCGTCACCTTCGCCATGCAGCGCACCAACTGCACCACATCGTGTCCATTTCCTATGAAATGCTGTGGGTTGTCCTCTTGTGCACCTCTGCCTTGTGCGTCTGTGCGCGCCACAGTGACGTTCCGATACACCGCCGACATCGGCATGGGACGTTCTGCTGAGGGTTGCCAAGCAACATCACGCAACGATCCTGCCTTGTAAGGAGCGATATCTAAACGAGTGAGGGGTGTCAATTGTGCATCCGCTCCTGTGAGCACCTTACCATCAAAGATACGCGCTATGTTTTGTCCCTCTGTCAACTGGTCAAAGATGTTGTTCCCCTTAGCCGATAGAGCTGGATAATTATTGCGATTGTCATTCGTTGGCGAATACCAATTGCTTCCTTCGTTGGCAATAAACCAAAAGTCATATTGTCCGGGGACAATTTTGAAGGGTTTTGTCCATTGTGACCCATTTTGAATCAAAGCCTTTTCCAAGTCAGTGGGGTTATTGTAGAATATATTCTTCACAATTTTTCCGCTTCCGCTCTCAGAAATGATGAGTCTAAGGCTCACTACTTTATCTTCGTAGTTGTCGGTGGTCACAAAGTTATCACCTGTGCGCGTGCCTCTTGTCCCCATCACCGTCACATTGGTGGACATCCAAATGGGCACACTGTTTCTGGCGCGCTCTGCTTCCACCAAGGCGTAGTCCTTGGCACAACCCACGCACGCTAATGCGGCAGTGATTAATAAAGTGAGGAAACTAAGTTTCTTCATATGGGTGAATGTTTTGTTTTTTTGTATTTCTAGGAGGGCTCTAGTGCTTCTAGTCTTTCTAGAGATTCTAGTCTTTCTAGAGGAACTAGCTCTCCGAGGAACCGAGCCACGCTTGTCGTGGCGAGCGAAAAAGGCTCTATGATCCTCTAACCTCTAATATCTATCTCCGACCCACGCTGGTTCGTCGATGATCTCAGGAGCGAGGAAGGGGAAGACAGACAAGGAGTAGTTTCTTTTGTTCCAGACGGAAGCATTACTAGTGAACGGATTGTTGAACGTATAAAAATAACTCCCTTTATTATCGTTTGCTGTTTCCCTAATGTCATAGGTTTGGAGTTCAGGATTGTTGAGATTACCATTCTTGTTGACGACCAGCGAGAGCCAAGTACCGATGTTTCTAGATTCGGTTCCAGTACCTGCAAAGGGTCCACCACGTTTAGTGATAGGAGATCCCGGCACCGCCAAGATGCGCGTGGTGATGCCCTTCTCCTCACTGGGCTGCCAAAAGTTGTCTCCCCAAAAATCATTCTTGTGAGGATGACCATTGCTTGGAGCATTTCCAGACGCTACAACAGTCTGCATAAAGTGTTTCCAACCTCTGGGGGGTTCGGGGATATTGCCCAAGTGGCGCGCTTGGATGACAAAGCGCGTGTGCTCGTGATAGTCCGAGCCAAATCCTCCTTCATTCGCACCATTGTCATTCCATTTGCCAAAGAGGGTGTAGCGATAGACGGTGCAATAGGGAGTGCCTACAAAGCGCAACCCAAAATAGGTGTGATAGTAGTTGTCATCACTAGAAAACTTAAGCTTATACTCCCAAGGGTTGTAATAATAGTTCAACGTATTCTTCAAGTTGACTCCACCTATCGACACATCCTCGTGCATTTCATGCCACTCTCCCCCTGCGTGGAAATTTAGTATATTGATGTCGTTCATCTGGGGAGGGAACACACTCTTCATCATAGATCCTGTGGGCAACATCCACTTCAAGTTGCTGCGCAGTGGGTTTGGACTGTCAGGATGGCTGGGCGACACTTCAAAAGTGTTGTTAAGGTCCCTCACAATGGCACCGTATTCAACACGTCGTTTGGAGAATTCACTGTTAGGATAGGTGTAGAAACCTTCTTTGGCGTCGGGTGGCCAGAAGTTAACCACGTGGCCATTCACCTTTTTCTGAAAAATGAGGGCAGGCGCCGACAAGGCCAGTGGCGAAATGGCCAATCCTGAAGAGATACTTGCGTCGGCAAAATAGGCACGTCCCGAGTGGTGAATTTTTCGGGAGGTGATTACCGCACGAGGGTCGACATTGGGGTCGTGCATTGACGTGGCAGGGTCTAGCGTGGCGTTATACACGTGGATGCGCACTGTGAGCCCTAAACTGCCATAGAGTGCCTGACTTCTTGACTCGTCGAGCGATTTGACCCACACATAGTAGTAGGGCGTCCAAGGGGCATCTTCTTGACCGGGAGTACCTCTTTTGAGGAGAATCCCTGTGTGGTAATCATTGTCTTTGACCCCATCCATTTGGACATATTTAGCGAAAGGATTGTCAGCCTGATGGTCAAAGTGATAGGCATTTCCCTTAGCATCAAAGCCGTTCCATTGAAGGGGTTTGCGGTCGGGATCTGCCAAACGGTCCACCTGTATCCAACCACCAGAGGTGGAAGAGGAAGACTCCACGCTGATGCCTCGAATGAGATAGGAATAGTAACCCGGTTGCCAAGTGCGCCCATTGAACACGGGGTCTTGACTGTCAGCAAGTTCGTTTGCAATCATAGAAGAGTTGTTTCTAAATCGCATACACAACAAACTGCCATAGGGCGAAAAGTTGGGCTGAGGATCGATGCACACCAAACGAGGACTTAAATTGCTACTGTTGCGGTCATTGTTCGCTACTGCCATACGCACACCCCATTTGCGCACTCCAGCATTCGCCACGTCGTTGGTGCCGAGTTGGAAAGGGACTACTATGTCTGTGTTGGCGTCGGCCATATTTGTGCCCAACTTGACCTTTTCGCCTGGATTAAACATCTTCTTGGGAATAGCACAGGTTTTGTTGATTTTATAAGCCTTCGTAGCGGCATCCCACTCTCCACCGGTCATGGCATCGAGATACCACACATCGTCTTTCTTCATCGTGGGGGCTCCACCTGTGCCTTTCACACTAGTGAAGGTGTATATGCCCGAGGCTTCCACCTTGGTTCCACTCACTATCGACCAGTTGTTGTTGGGCGACACATATACCTTCGACCCATCTTGGTTGCGCAAGATGAGCAACACATTATTTATGGGCCCTCCTTCGGTAGTGAGATTGATGGTGGTGGTGCCATCTTGATTCACGTGCAACGCAGCGCGTGTGTTTTTACCCTCTGCCTTCGCTTCATCCGCCATCGTCACGTCACTCACAGCCGTGATTTTACTGTTGAAAGCGATGGAGGGCAAATCTAATTGCAGACTAAAAGTGTCTGCCTTCTCTACCACCTCCTTGGACTTGGACGGCTCTCGCACGGCGAGTTCGTCAGAACGACAAGCACCCAACGT
Organism: Alloprevotella sp.; assembly: GCA_015259235.1. Classification (GTDB taxonomy): domain Bacteria; phylum Bacteroidota; class Bacteroidia; order Bacteroidales; family Bacteroidaceae; genus Alloprevotella. Next base: position 3,791 of record JABZGM010000098.1, read on the forward strand.
TGCAGCGAAAACTGCAACGAACAATAGGCTTTTGAAACAAAGGAGTTTCTTTTTCATTGATCTATATATTTTACCACACTCACGCGTGTTTTTTTTCTTTTTCTTTTTTATTTGAGGGAGACTCCCCCTTGGCTGGACTTCGAAACCAACAGTCCCGTAAATCCACACGCTTCTTCGAGCGAAGCAAATATCGTCATTTTTTCTCAAACACACAATTTTACGCCATAAATCTTGCATTTTCCACCCTTACCCCCCCCTGATTTGCAAAGCTCACCTTACAAATAAGCTCACAAAAATCAAGAGTGAACAGCTTTTTTTTATAGAATTTCTAGTTTATCTAGGGCTTTTAGTTCCTTAACTTCGCTACGAAACGAACTGTTACGTCCTAATCTCCTTTGGGAGTTTAAACCCAAATCGGTCATTAGGTGTAGAACAGATGTTATTTGATTGTTGAGCAGATGGTTGGTTGTAAGAACTACGATCGTAGCATCTAAAAGCGAGGGGAAACGGTAAAAAAAGCAAAAGCCCCGCATAATCAAACAAAATGTACTATATTTGCCAACGAAAACCTCTAGCACAGACCTCTTTTTCTCGCATTTTGTGGTGGCAGCATCACGCTTTTTGCCCCATGTGTGCTGCCATCATCCGCTAGGAAAGACTGTGCACTTGTGCCAAAGGGATCCCCCTTCACCACCATCGTGGGAGCCTAGCAATGCTAAGGAAGGGGGGGACGACGATTTCACCAATTTAATCTATTATATGCAATACATCATCATTATTTTTTTCAGCTTCTTTGCTTTGCGCCTGGTTTCACTCTCGTTTTCTATCCGCAACGAGAAACGCCTCCTAAAAAAAGGTGGCAAACAATATGGCAAGTTCAACTCTCTCTTGCTCACTTTGGCACACATCGCTTTCTATTTCGGTGCCCTCTATGAGGCATACAGCAAAGACATGGAGATGAACTCTCTCTCGTGGTTGGGGGCAGGAGTGATGCTCTTTGCCTACGCCATGCTCTTTTATGTCATGTATAAATTGCGTGACGTCTGGACGGTGAAACTCTACATCGTGCCCAATCAACGCATTGACCGTAGTCTGCTCTTTAGAACGGTGCGCCATCCCAACTACTTTCTCAACATCATGCCTGAACTCATCGGTGTGGCTTTGCTCTGCAATGCCTGGTTCACCCTCTGCATCGGATTTCCCCTCTATGTGGTCTTGCTCATCGTGCGCATCCGACAAGAGGAGCGTGCCATGAAAGATCTCTTTGCAGCGGAAGACATTAGACGTTAGAAATTAGACGTTAGAGGGTCACAGACCCTTTTATGCTCGCCCCGACAAGCGGGGCTCGGTTCATCGGAGGGCTAGTTTTTCTAGAGATTCTAGTTATTCTAGAAATGCTAGCTATACTAGAACTTCTAGAACCTCTAGAAAAACTAGAACGTCTAGTCCAACCGCGCGAGCCCGAGGTAAGCAAAGACGCAGCCGAGCAGAAAGGGTCCGTGACCCTCTAACGTCTAACCGAGATATAGCTGGCGACTCCTAGCACGGATCCGGCATAGACGAGGCATTGCCCGAAAAACCACAACACGCTTTCGTGTATCGCTCCACGAGGAGGACACCAAAAACCCAACATCACTAGTAGCGTGCCCACCATGAGCATCGCTATTGCACTCCATTCCTGAAGTTCCCATTTCGATAAGTGTTTCATAGTATTTAGATTTTAGAGGGTCGCAGACCCTTTTATGCTCGGGGTCGCAGACCCTTTTATGCTCGCCCCGACAAGCGGGGCTCGGTTCCTCGGAGGGCTAGTTATTCTAGAAATGCTAGCAATACTAGAACTTCTAGAACCTCTAGAAAAACTAGAAAGTCTAGTCCAACCGCGCGAGCCCGAGGCAAGCGAAGACGCAGCCAAGCAGAAAGGGTCTGCGATCCCTAGCGAAAACGCAGCCGAGCAGAAAGGGTCCGTGCCCCCCTCTAACGTCTACTACCCTTGCGGTGCGCTATTGGGCTCCGCCTTCTTTTTCTTTTTCACCACAGGCACCGCCTCAGTTTTGGCGAACTGGAGATGTCCAGTCTTCACATCGAGGGCGCGTTTCACACGGAGCGCAGGCACGAACACCACGTGCATACGAGTGATGAGAGAAGCATTCACCTCTTCCTTCTTCTCCACACCCGTAGAACGGAGAGAGGGACGGAACGAACCGAGGTCACCAAGGCGAACGGCATTACCTTCGAGCAGCGCATCGATGAGCTCCACTTCCAAAGCATCGACCACCGCCTTGATGTCGCTCGAAGCCAAGGTGCACTTCTTCTCGATGCGACCGATGATTTTCTGGCTATCAATGGGTGCGGGAGCCACGATAGCAGGGTGGAACTTTTCCGCCTTGGTGGTGGGGTTCTTGCGCTTAACAATCTTGTAACGAATCATAGTAATATAGATTTAATAAGTGAATAATAGGACGATGAAATCGTTGGATTTCATCCTTCGTTTTCTCGCCATGGCATAACTCGAGCAAGCTCGGTTCTGCTCATTTGCCTTAACGAAAACGTTCTGCTGCAGCAAATCGCAGCACCAGATGCTGCAGGTTCGGCAATACCACACCGCTGTATGCCGTCTCACCACTACATCTGGCGAGATGCTTCGTCACACTCCTTTTGGGAATAAATAAAAAGTGTAACCAGCAAGAAAATGGTGCGTGTGTTTGTCATAGAGAGAACTTTCCATCAGACCGAAGGTTGGGATGGGGCGTGGACGTCTCCGCTCGAGTGCTGCGCCCCGCAGGCTCTCGTTGAGAAGCGTCCCTATATATATATGGGAGGATATGACCCCAAAGTGATAAAAAATCGAGAAAAACTGCACTTTTTTTTTCGACCACCCCTCTTTTTGCTTTCTACACTTGGCAAAACAAAGTGATTTCGTTGCAAAAAGCGCACTGCATTCTTGCGAACTTGTTGCCACTTCCTCACCTCTATCTCTCAACTTCCTGCGATTTTTACCCTCATTTTTTCGTGAAATCTCCGTCGTTTTCGCTCAAACGATGGACTTTCTCGAAATATCTGACTTAAGGGGCAAAACATCTCCGTCCCTTTCGCTCAAAACCTCCGTCGTCCGCCCACAAAAATCCCCTCCGCATCAGGTGCAGAGGGGACTATTCATCGTGTTTCGAGGCAGACCATCTCAAAGATGCTCATCGGCATCGCTCAAGACGAGGGGGATTCGCTCAAAACGAGGGAACATCAGCACACTCCTCATCGCAAAATTTCGGGCACTTCTATATCATCAGCCTGCAAGCGTGCCAACCGCTCCTCACCGAGCGCAGTGAGCGAAAAGCGCATTCTACGCTTGTCGTCCTTGCACATCTGCCGTTTGATGAGCTTGAGAGCCTCGGCAGAAGCAATCACCTTGGAGGCATTGGAGTTGGTGAGTCCAAGGGCTTCTGCTACCTCCCCAGCCGTCTGCGAGGAGCGCGCACTGAGGGTGCAAAGCAACATCGCCTCATTGAGATTCAATTCATAATGCTGCTCGAAATACTGCTCAAAATTGAGGATGGCACGATACAAATCGCGGATGCGACAAAGGCAAAAATGGTCCATAAACGGGGAAGAAAACATCAATAAATCATTCACTGCACAACGAAGAGAGCCTTTCATTGCGGCTCCATCGTTAGCAGCTGGAGCACTTACACCTTAGGCAGGAGGATTTACGCCTTAGGCAGGAGGATATCTTCGATCACCTCTTTGAGTTGTCCATAGGTCATGGCGCCCACCGCCTTTTGGGGCAATCCTTCTTGGGGCACAAAGAGGAGTGTAGGCATAGAGCGCACACCAAACACCTCGGTGAGTTCCACTTCTTGGTCCACATCCACCTTATAGACATCGAGTTTTCCTTCAAATTCTTCTGCTATTTGG
>JABZGM010000099.1 GCA_015259235.1 Alloprevotella sp.
GCGCACGCGTGAAGAGGACGATTGAAAGCCTTTTTAACAGTGGGTGATTTCGCTCGTTGGGAGAAGTTTGTTGGCGATGCTGCTGTCTCCTCCTCCGCGTCTAAAAGAAAACTCCCATGTTCTTTGAAAAAACTCCCATGTTTCTGGGAAAATCTCTCACGTTTTTGGAAAAACTTCCCACGTTTTTCAGAAATCGTCCGACGTTTTTACGCGTTATGCCTGCCATGGCTCGTAAATTTTCGTTATCTTTGCATGTTGGAAAGATGTGTGCTTGCTCGTGAAAAAAGCCAGCTTGCGTCTATTCCCTGCAATGTGCTGTGTGAGTAGGCTTTCCCTTCTGCTAGAAGAGGGCGGGTCCTGCCACTCAAGAATACATTGAAAACAGATAAAATGTGGACGAGAGACATGGTGGAATCGCCATTTCCCCCTCATCCCTCGAATAATCCAAATGCGGATATGAAACAGATAAAACTCCGAAAAGGAATTTATTCCTCCCCACTCGCTTTTGTGTGCAATATACTGTTGGTTTACGTGTTGTACACCGTGAGTCGTTTGGTCTTCTTATGGAGTAATTGGGAGAGCTTTGCCACTGGTTTTGACAAATTGGAACTCAACCAGCTGATTGTTGGTTCACTCATGTTCGACACTTCTGCCATCCTCTATACCAATGCCCTATATGCGTTGCTCCTCCTCCTGCCACTGCACTACAAAGAGCGCGGACCCTGGAAGCGTGTGGCAAAATGGGTGTTTGTCGTGGTCAATGGTTTGTGCATCACCATGAACCTTGCCGATGTGGTCTATTTCCGATTTACTGGTCGTCGCACCACAACGAGTGTTTTCCAAGAATTTAGTCATGAAGGCAACCTCTTTTCCATCGTAGGAAAGGAAGTGGCACACCATCCTTTTCTTCTTTTGTTGGGCATCGTGCTTATCGCCCTCTTGTGGGTGTTGTATGTAGAGCCGCGTGCCTATCGTCCGCAGTTGCGTCCGCGTTGGAAATACTATGTGGTACAGGTTGTGGCGTTGGGTGTCTTTGTGCCCCTCTGCATCGGGGGGATGCGTGGCGGATTCACCACGGCTGTGCGCCCCATCACACTGAGCAACGCCAATCAATATGTGAACCAACCAGCGGAAGCGGCTTTGGTGCTCAACACGCCCTTCTCGCTGTTGCGCACGCTCACCAAGAAGTCTTTTGAAAATCCTAAATACTTCACGGCTGAAGAGTTGGATCAAATCTATTCGCCGCTCCATACCCCTCGCGCAGGACAAGGAGAGATGTTGCGCAAAAATGTGGTGGTGCTTATCCTCGAGAGTTTCGGACAGGAGTTCGTGGGCGCGCTCAATAAAGACTTAGAGGGTGGAAAATATAAAGGTGCCACCCCCTTTCTCGATTCTCTCATCGCGGTGAGTACCACCTACGAACAGTCGTTTGCCAACGGGCGAAAGAGCATCGATGGCATGCCTTCGGTGCTTTCGAGCATCCCGATGTTTGTAGAACCCTTCTTCCTCACTCCGGCTTCGCTCAATCATTTGAGCGGATTGGCAGGAGAACTCAACAAGGAGAGTTATTACACGGCGTTTTTCCACGGAGCTGCCAATGGGTCAATGGGCTTTCAAGCCTTTGCTAAGTCCACTGGATTCAAAGACTATTTCGGTCGCACCGAGTTTAACGAAGACAAGCGTTTCCGTGGTGATGAAGATTTCGACGGCACTTGGGCTATTTGGGACGAACCCTTCCTGCAATACTATGCGACGAAGATGAATGAGATGCGCGAACCCTTCATGACTGCTGTGTTCACGGCTTCTTCACACGCCCCCTTCAAAGTGCCTGAGCAGTATGAGCGCCAGTTTCCCGATGAAGGACCGACGGTGCTTCACCGCTGCGTGAAATATAGCGACATGGCGTTGCGCAAATTTTTCGCCAAAGCGCGCACAATGCCTTGGTATAAGAACACGATTTTCGTGCTCACTGCCGACCACACAAGCCTCTCGAGCCACCCAGAATACGGTACTCCCGTAGGTACCTTCCGTGTGCCCATCATCTTCTTTGATCCATCGGGGCAGATGCCAGCAGGACGCAAGCCGGGTATAGCGAAACAGATAGATATTATGCCCACCATTTTGGGCTATCTGCGCTATCCTCATCCCTACATTGCTTTTGGCAACGACCTCACACAGGTGGCAGCGACCGACAATTATGAAGTGGCTTACCTCAATGGTGTCTATCTCTTCGTGCAAGGCAATGAAGTGCTCCTCTTCGATGGGTAGAAAGTGACCGGTTTGTATGATTATAAGCACGATGTGATGATGCAGCACAACTTGATGGGCAAGTCGCCTCGACAAGGGGAGATGGAACGCAAGTTGAAAGCCATCATCCAGTCGTATATGTCGCGTATGATCAGCGACGAAGTCACGATTAAAAAATAATATGAGTTGTCCCATGACGTTGAAAAAGAAAATAACACTAGGTAGTTTAGCACTCCTCTTGGTGGGACTCACGGTGCTCGCCATCGTGCGTTGGGAGGCATGGTTTGGCAATCCCCCCGAAGCTCCTTATGTGCCGAAAGCAGAACCCACGCGCGTGCTCCTCACCTTCGGTGATGATGGCGAGATGTCGCGCAACGTGAGTTGGATGTGTGACACTGCGATTCATGAAGCTCACCTAGAACTCTTGCCCGATGGCACTGATCACCCCATCTGTGTGAAGGCAGAAGGGGAAATCTTCGAGTCGCGCAGTGGCAAAGCCGCCTATTATGTGGCGCGTTTGAAGCAGTTGCAAGACGGTTTGTGCTATCGCTATCGCGCGGTGACCAATGGCAAAGCGTCCCCTTGGTATGAGTTTAGGGTGACAGATCCAGCGGTGAAGAAAGATGTGTCGTTTCTCTTCTTCGGCGATGTGCAAGATAGCCTCAACGGGGTGAGCAATCGCTACATCAGTAAGGCTTGGGCGGAGCATCCAGCTTCAGATTTCGTTGTTTTTGGCGGAGATTTGACCGAACGTCCCACCGATGCTTACTGGGAGGAGACTTTTCGCAGCATCAATGGCGTGGCTCAGACCATTCCGGTGCTTTGTGCAACGGGAAATCACGAATATCTCAAATATCCCATCCGCAAGTTGGAGCGTCGCTTCTCACTGGTATTTTCTTATTTCCTCAAATCGATGGAAGGCGAAAATCAAGTGTACACCCTCCGCTATGGAGATGTGCAGTTGTTTTTGCTCGACTCCAATCGAGAGTGGCCCTACTTGGCGGAACAAGCCACGTGGTTGCGCAAAAAACTCGCAGAGAGCACAGCGCGCTGGAAGGTGGTGGTGCTGCACCATCCCATCTATTCCATCAAATCTAAAATGAACGATTTGCTCCAACGCTGGGAATTTGCTAGTTTGCTGAATGAAAATGTGGACTTGGTGCTGCAGGGACACGAACATGCCTATGCGCGCATGACGCAATGGGAAGGAGGCAAGCGCATTCCTCCCATCTACACCGTGAGTCACTGTTCTCCAAAGTTTTATCGGGTGCAATTTGACGATCGCTTCGACCGTTTCTGCACGGGAACACAGATTTATCAACATATCGCCCTCCACGGCGACACACTCTCGATGAATGCCTACGATGCGCGTACGGGAAAACTCTATGACCGTGTGGATTTGGTCAAGGGGATGCACGATCATCCCACTATTATCGACCGCGGAAAGGATATTCCCGAAATTTTGGATTTCACACCGAGACCCGGAAATAAGAAAGATGCAGCCTTTGCCGAACGCATCCGTGCGTATAAGGCAAAAAAAAGGATTAAAACCAAAATCGGTCAATAGATCGTTTTAGTACGACTCGTGATTGAAAAGATTATTTCCTGTCCTCTTTCATTTTCTTGTTGACATATTTTCTTTCGTTCTCCCCGTAGCCCGCTACGCCTTCGAACTCACGGTAAACCATCTGCTCAACAATCTAATGAAATCTGTTCAGGATCTAATGACCGATTTGGGTTAAATAATACGACGATTTCACTATGAAGTGTCTACATATCATCACTCCCGTCAAGGATAGTATCGACAGCACGCTCGAAACCATGCGTGCGGTGCTGGATAGTGCTTTGACGATGCCTTACACCTACACCATCTACAACGACAATTCGACGCCCGAAAACACTGCGCGCCTCCATGCTGAGGCGGAGAAAATGGGCGTGAAGGTGGTGGATTTGTCGGATTTGACGGATCATCCTTCTCCCAATTATCTCTTTGTCTTGCGTCGTTGCCAACAAGAATGTTTGGCTGCCGATGCGGGTTTGCTCATCGTGGAGAGTGATGTTACCGTGAAACGCGACACCTTGCAAGGCTTGGCAGACGGAGCTTTGGCACGAGAGGATTGTGGCATCGCAGCTGCTGTGACGGTGGATGAAACGGAACAGGTGAATTATCCCTATCTTTATGCCAAAGGTTGGAATGGGGTGGTGGACTCTCGCAAGCACTGCTCGTTTTGCTGTTCACTGCTCACTCCGAAACTGTTGGCTGCCTTTGACTTCCAGCAACTGGACGACACGAAAAACTGGTTTGATGTGACGATTTCGCATGAGAGTTTGGCGGCTAAGCTCCACAATTATCTCTTTTGCCATCTCACCGTGTTGCATCGCCCTCACGGCAGTCGTCCGTGGAAACAACTGAAATATAAGAATCCACTCAAATACTACTGGATTAAATGGACGAAGGGATTCGACAAGATTTAAGGGCTACCGACCTGCCTTTGGTGTCGGTCGTTGTGCCCCTCTACAACATGGAAGAGTTTGTGGGCGACACTTTGCGCAGTGTGTTGGCATCGACTTATCGTCACCTCGAAGTTATCGTGGTGGATGATGGTTCTTCTGATGCTTCTGCCTCGATTGTGGCAGAAATCGCTGCGCAAGATTCGCGTGTGACTTTGCTGCATCAAGAGAATGCGGGACCTTGCCGTGCTCGCAACAATGCGGTGGCAGCTTCACATGGACAATACATTCTCCCCGTAGATGCCGATAATCTGCTAGCATCTCAGTTCATTGCGCAGGCAGTGCCCATCTTAGAGGCGCAACATAACGTGAAAGTAGTGTGCCCGACGATGGAATTCATCGGAGATAAGCAGGGACCGTGGCGACTTCCCGAATTTTCGCTCTCTCTCCTCGCTCGTCGCAACCACATCGACACTTGCGCGCTCTATCGCCGCACAGACTTCGACCGCATCGGTGGATATTGTGAAAGAATCATTGCGCGCGAAGATTGGGATTTCTGGATTTCTATGCTCAAAGATGGCGGAGAGGTGGTGCGACTGCCCGAAGTGGGGTGTTATTACCGCGTGCGCAAACAGTCGAAACGCATCAGAGACCGTAAACTCAAAGCGCATGTCACTGCTGTGCTCAATCAGCGACATGGGGCTTTCTTTGAGGAACAGCTCGGTGGTCCGCTGCGCAGGATGCGATCTTGGTCACGCTGGATCAACTTTCTCACGCGTCCGCTGCGCTATCGCAAAGTGGTGACCGCTCCTGCGATTACTCCCGAAGTGAAACGCTTCGTTCATCAACTGCCTTGGCGATTTGCTCATGAGGGGCGCGAGATTTTCAAAAATCGCAATGCCATTCGTCAATACGAACTTGGAGAAGACTCTGTGGTGGTGAAACAATTCACGCTCCCCATCGCTTTTAATCGTGTGGTCTATCGTTGGTGGCGCAAGAGTAAGGCGCAACGCTCCTACGAATATGCTATGCAACTTCGTGCCCTTGGTGTGGGTTCTCCAGAACCTCTCGGTTTTTGCGACACGGGCTCGCTCTGCAAAATCGGTTATTGCTATTATGCTTCGCGCACTTCTAAGTTGCGCTACGATTTCCGCGATGCCGTCAATGGTACGCAACCTGATGAAACGAAAATACTCCGCGCCCTCGCAGTCACCACAGCACGTATGCACGAAGGTGGCTTCTGGCACAAAGACTATTCAGGGGGTAACATACTTTGGGATCGTGTGGATGAAGCTGGAAACACCATAGATTTTTCCTCAACGACGACGCAGACTTACACCATCGCCATAGAACTCATCGATCTCAATCGTATGCGATTGGGCAAGGTGCCTCTCGAATTGGGATGTGCTGCCTTCGATCGCTTAGAACTAGAGCCACCACAGCAGCGAATCCTTGCAGAGGTGTATGCCGAAGTTCGAGAAATGGACATTGAGGCATGCTTTGAAAGCATCGTAGCAGCACGCAAGGCACGATTGGCAAAGGGCTAGTTCATCTCAATATCTTCGCCCTTCTCGTAGCTGCCGCAGCGAAGTTGTCCAGTCTGCTGCTCGGTTGAGCCTATAACAAAAAATGCCGACACCTTTATTCAAAGTGTCGACACTAGATTCTAGATCTTTCACTACTACACTGCCTATGCGTCTCATCAAAATGACTGGCGGTCTCGGCAATCAGATGTTTATCTACGCGCTCTACTTGCGCATGCGCCGCGACTTCCCCCATACACGCATCGACCTCTCCGATATGCAGCACTATCATGCCCATCATGGTTATGAGATGCACCGCGTTTTTGCGCTTCCCCAAACGGAGTTTTGTATTCCGCAATGGATGAAAAAAGTGATGGAGTTTGTGTTTTTCAAAACCATCCTCGAACGTCACCAAAAGGGAAGTCTCAAGGCTTATCGAGAATCTCACTTCTGGCCACTCATCTATTATAAAGGGTTCTATCAGAGTGAGCGATATTTTGAGGATTTCAAGGACGAAATCCGTGAAGCCTTCACCTTCAACGCTGAGCTGTTGTCCGATAAAACGTGCCAACTCGCGCAAGAAATGCAGCAGTGCACGAGTATCTCGCTCCATGTGCGTCGAGGGGATTATCTCCTTCCTCAATTCTTTCAAAATTTGGGTAGCGTGTGCACGGCTGAATACTACCAGCGCGCCGCTGATTTCATGCAAGAGCAGTTCCCTGACGCTCACTTCTTTGTCTTTTCTGATGATATAGCGTGGGTAAAAGAGCATGTGCAACTACCCAATGCCACGTATGTGGAGCACAACCAAGGCGCAGATAGTTGGCAAGATATGTATTTGATGAGTCAGTGTCATCATAACATTGTGGCAAATAGTAGCTTTAGTTGGTGGGGAGCATGGCTCAATCCTCATGCCGATAAAGTTGTTTGTTGCCCTTCCATTTGGACGCGCGCCGGAGGCGATGAAAATCTCTGTCCAGCTTCGTGGCACCGCATCGCTGTGGAATAGCGAGCGCCATCGCATTATCAATCTAAAGCCGCATCATTATGGCGTTTTCTCTCTCTTCTCTCATACATTGGGGGGTAAAAATAGGTCGCGCACTGCTCGACATCCCGAGTTTGCTACGTCCTACTCGCCAACCGAAGCTCATCATGACGTTGTTGGTGAAGAACGAAGCGGAACTTCTGGCGCAAAATCTTAGATTTCATCGCGCAATGGGGGTTGATGCTTTCATCATCACTGATAACAATTCTACTGATGAAACGCCTGCGATTATTCAAGAATTCGTAGAGAAAGGTTGGGTGATTGAGAGTATAAAAGAAACAGATACGGGCTATCAACAGAAGAAGTGGGTAGACCGCATGGTGCTTCTTGCTCGAAAGCATGGTGCAGATTGGGTTATCAATGCCGATGCCGATGAGTTTTGGTATACATCTTCTGGTAGTCTTAAACAC
>JABZGM010000009.1 GCA_015259235.1 Alloprevotella sp.
AAAGGGAGCAATGGCATGCTGATAAGCAGCCAATTCGTTGCGCTTCTGCACAGCGTGACAAGCTAATTTAGAAATCTCTCGTTCGCGCTGTCTGCGCAGCATGTCACAAATGCTCGTCATCATGGGCATCACCACTCCATCCAGCAAGTCGTGCCCGCGCATGTAGAGATAAGCCGTTTGCGGTGTCACACCCAACTGCAATAGTTGTTCGCGCAGGGGAGCATAGGTTTGTCTGCCTTCGGGAAACATCCGTTGCAGGCGGTTGATTTGCTGATTCACGCGTCGTTTCAAGGCTTGCAGCATCTCCTCGGGGTGGTAGATGTTGACAAATCTCAGTTCCACCACACGCGCAAAGTCAGAGAGTGAAAACTGCGTGTAGAGGCCATAGCGATACGCCCACACATTCCACACCAAGAGTGGGAAGATGATTTCCGAAAACTCTGCGAAGAAAGCCTCATAGTCCATCACCTCCAGGTCATTGAGTGTAGCCATCACACACACGTGCGCCAGCGTCTCCGCATGGCATTGCAAATTCTCGATGGCATAGACCCCCGTGTGCAACACATAGGGCGAACGACATACCATCTCACTCGTGGGAGTGGCTCCCTGCATGAGAAAATCGTAGTCGGCATCCACACAAGCAATCATGCTGTGCCCCAATCGGTTGGAGAGTGCAATCTTCTTCCCCCTCCCGAGAGAGGTTTGTGAAGGCAGTAGCACTTCAAACTCCACCTTGTCCGTCTCCACCTCACTCAACACATCTTTCCAAAACAAGATGTCGTCATAACTTTCCACATACGCCACCACTTTGCGGCGTGCTTCTTTGCCTCGCAAGCGGTTGGCAGCTGCGATGTAGGCAGAATTGATATGGTGAGAGAGAGGTGACATAGGGAAAAGGATTTAACCCAAATCGGTCATTAGAACGTAATCTCTGAGACTTCCGTGACGCAATCTTCCCAGCCGTCCATAATCACCGCAGGAGAGTGAGTGGTGAGAATGATTTGCACGTTGGGATTCAAGGTTCGCACCATCGAGATGAGGCGTTTTTGCCAATCGAAGTGCAGCGACACCTCTGGTTCGTCCATGAAGAGCACATAGGGTTGGCGATCTTGCGTGAGCGTGGTGAGGAGAATGATGAGCATCTGTTTTTCTCCTGAAGAAAGCACGTAGGGCGAAAGCACCTCTTCGTATTGGAAAAAGCGCAGTTCATTGCTTTCGCGGTCGATGCGTTTGCCCGTTTCGGCAAAGAGTTCGTCCACCAGATCCAGAAAATGCGTCTTAGCCTCGGCAGCGGCAGCCGCTTCTTCGCGTGCCGTTTCGCTTCCGCTGGTGAGGAGAGCAATCATGCGGTTGCCGATGTTCACTTGATAGTCGAGATATCGGCGCTGCAGTTGATAGAGCTGCCAGTCGAGTTCGGTCACCACCTGTCCTTCGGCAAGGGTAGTCACGCGTTCGCTTGTCACCATCTGTCGATCCACCGAGCGCACCACGTCATAGCGTATGCGCTGAGCATCAGTGGGAAAAAGGTCGAGCTTCACGCCCAGTCGTGCGCCGAGGTGCAGTTCGCCCGAAGCGGAGAGGCTGCCCACCTGCTGCACCATGCGCGAAAGGATGGTGCTTTTTCCTGCGCCATTTTTTCCACTCAGCACATTCACGTCGGGGCGCAGTTGCCAGACGATGTGCTTGTGTCCGCTCCAAAGACTTGAAATCTCGATGCGTGCGATGTAGTCAGCAAAGATAGTGTTCATAACCGAAAGATATTTATAACTACAAAAGTAACGAAAATCTCTGAGATGCTGCCTCGAATGACAACAAATTGTGTCCCGCTTTTCCTCCTCCTGCTTTTCCTTTGCGCACAGCCCCCTAATTTATATGGGAGGAAAAGGGACAAATGTGTCACTATAAATGTTAAATCTCTGCTTTTACAGCTGGATTTTGAGATAGTTTAAGAATGCGAAGGCACGAGGGCTTGATCAAGGCGCAGACCAGTGGCAGTTGCCTCGCGTGGGCGCACATTCGCGCGCGCATCCCTGGGATTTTACACTTTTTGCTTTCACAACCTTCACACCCAGGGTAGTTTTATGCGCATTTTTGACGAAAAAATGAGGAGTTTTGCGATGCTATATGGGGCAGGTATAAGCAGGAAAAAACGGAGGGATTTCCAGAATGTGTTAAAATATGTCCGAAAGGTGCGCGCTATGAATTGAAATAGAGAGAGTTGCAAAGATTTCTGTGAAGGTTGTGAAAGCAAAAAGTGAGAAATTGCTGTAGTGTGCGCGCCCGCGCCCGCGCGAGGGAGCGATTTTCACAAATTGTCAGAATTTACATTTTAGCCTGCTTCCAACCCTTTCTCCAAAACGTGGGAGATTTTCCCAAAAATGTGGGAGATTTTCCAAATTTTCTCCGACGTTTTTCAGAAAACGTCGGAGTTTTTTTAGATTTGCTCGATGGCGTAGCGAGCAACATAGAGAACGAACTAGCAACAAGATGCCATGAAGAAAATGAAAGATGACAGGAAGTTATCTTCTTTATAACGAATTGCACTATAACGGTCTAATGACCGATTGGGATAATGCTTGGATGGGGTAGAAAAAGTCAGTACTCTTGTTTTTGAATTGGAGATTTTGATAGATATGATAGCATCTTTAGGTATTTATGCGCAAATATGTTGGAATTTATCGTGAAAAATGCTATATTTGCAGTCATAATATCATAAAAACAACCGATGAATACATTCAGAAAATTATTGCTGCTCTGTTGCGCTTTGCTAGTGTCCCTAGCGAGTGTGGCTGCATCTTCGATGCCGCAGGTGAGCACAGACAAAGAGGTGCATTGGTATCTCTTGAAGTTTACGAATAGCGGAATGGTGGTGGAAGCCGCCAAAGCCAATGCTGGTGCGCGTCAAGCTGCAATGACGGGCATTGATGCTCAGTTGTGGAAAGTGGAAGGTTCTGCTGCCGCAGGTTACACGATTACCAACAAACTGGGGTTGCAACTCTATGTCACCAACACCCAAGAAATGGGGATGGTTGAGGCTGCGAAGCAACCCACCAAGAACAATAAATTCGCGATTGCTCCTTGCAAAACAGCGAATTTCACTTCATCGTTTGAAATCCATCCTAAAGCCAACGACCAAGTAGGTTTCAATCAATGGCAAGGAGCTGGCGCTGGGCACGCCATAGGACTTTGGGGATCTAGCAAAGACAAAGAAGGTAACAATGCTTTTACCTTTGAAACTACTGCTGCCTTGGACGCTTATAAGAATCTCCCTCCTCTCGTGCCTTATCCTCAAAGCATCAAAATCGAACAAGGGAAGCATCTTGATTTGCGAAACCTCAAAGTCATCACTTCACCCGTTGATAGTTTGAAGGGTATGGTGCATGAGTTTTCAGAAGAAGTGAAAACTCGTTTGGGGCTCACGCTCTCTTTGCAATCTTCACCTGCCGCGGCAGCTGACGGCATGATTGCGTTGATTGCCGACAAGAGCATCGTGGGCACAGAAGCCTATACGCTCAAAGTCACCGAAAAGCACATCGAAATCAAAGCTTCTCATCGTGCTGGCTTCTTCTATGCTTTGCAAACCTTGCGTCAGCTCATGACCAAGGCTTTCTATGCCAAGACGGCTGCGCAAAGAGAGTGGAACATCCCTGTGCTTGACATCAAAGACAAACCAATGTTGTCTTATCGTGGATATATGCTCGACATTGCTCGTCACTTCTTCGACAAGAACGAAGTTAAGCGCATTCTCGACATCATGTCTTTCTACAAGATGAACCGTTTGCACTGGCACTTGACTGACGACCAAGGTTGGCGCATCGAGATTCCCGAATATCCCAAACTCACCCAAGTGGGAAGCCGTCGCAAAGGCTCGTTTGTGAGCGATGGCATTGAAAAAGGCTTCTTTGACGACACAGAATATGGTCGTGGCATGTATTACACCCTCGACGACTTGCGCGAGATTGTAGCTTATGCTGCCGAAAGAAACATCGAAATCATTCCCGAAATCGACATGCCGGGTCACATGGTGGCTGCGCTTGCTGCTTATCCAGAGTTGAGTTGCTTTCCCAATCGCACGTATAAAGTTCGTGTGACTGCTGGTATCTCCAAAGATGTGTTGAACATCGGCGACGACAAGGTGATTGACTTCCTCAAAACGGTGCTCGATAATGTAGCGAAAGTGTTCCCCGGACGCTACATCCACCTCGGTGGTGATGAATGCCCCACCGACCGCTGGAAGGAAAATGCCCTTTGCCAACAACGCATCAAGGACAACAAACTCAATGGCGTGAACGAATTGCAGCCTTGGTTGGTGCACGAACTCGCTGTTTATCTCAAGAAGAAATACAACAAAGATATTGTGGCTTGGGATGAACTCATCGAGACCAAGACCGACAACTACTGGAATCGTCACAAAGGCGAGGTTTCTCCGCTCATCATGGCTTGGAATTTGGGACTTGATGGCACAAAACGATGGACTAACTGGACCGACATCTTGGCGGCTTCCAAAGGTTTCCACACAGTGATTGTACCTTACAACGTGCTCTATCTCGACTGGATGCAAGTGACTGCCGACCAAGCGGATGTCAATGAAGGCTACCGCGGAGGTTGGGGCGATGGCAGCGTGAACAGCGTTGAGAAAATCTACAACTTCGATCCGCTGGAACGTCTACGCTCTGCTGGTAAGACGGAATATGGTCTCGGTGTGCAAGGCAATATGTGGACAGAAACGACCAACAACAATGCAGAATTGGAATACCAACTCTTGCCCCGTTTGTTGGCTATATCAGAAATCGGTTGGTTGCCTAATAACCAAAAGGACTGGTTGAGCTTCTTCTATCGTCTGCAAAATCACAGTCGAGTGTTTGAAGATCGCAATTTGACCTACGCAAAGCATTTCTTCTTGAAAGAAGAGAAGGCACCGCTCCAAGAAAAGATAGACGCAGCTGAAAAGTTGTTGGCAGAGACACACGCTGACGAAGTGGGCTATGTGTCAAAAGCTACTTTCGATGCTTTGAAAACCGCTGTGACCACTGCCAAAGCGGCTGCGGCATCTGACGAAGCACAACAACTGGAAGCAATGACACAAGCGCTTGCCACATTCAAGGCTGCCCCCATCACACAGCCCGTTGCTGGCAAGGTGTATCGCTTGATGTCTGCGTCTACCTACTACAAAGCGAAGTTTGCTGGTGCAACACTCTATGCCGATGGCAGAAATGCGCTGAGAGTGCACTACACTGATCAGCAAATGCCCGAAGAACTCTTCACTTTTGTGGCTGCCAAAGAGGGATGGACCTTGAAATCGCTCCACAACAATCGACAAATCCAAATGGGGTCTTATGATCAACCATTGCGATTTGTAGGACAAAATGGCACTCCCATCCGCATCGACCGCGCTGCTGTACCTGCACAGCAATATGACTATGTGCCTGGTGCTGTGGTGTTGTCTAAAGTGCAAGGATACAATGCAACTGCTACTGGTAAGGTGCAAAGATTTTTCATCAAGTCGTTCGGTGGAGATCGTGACAACGACGTGCCTTCAGAGAATAAGGTCGTAGCTTTCGACAATCCCACCTTGTGTCGTGCTGGAACATGGCGCATTGTTGAGGCTGACTTCCAGAAGATGCTCGCTGCCTTGTTGCAACGTTGTGACCATCTCGTAGAAGACGTGGTGCCCAATGAAGAAGGACAATTCACACAAACGGCTATTGCTCAACTACAAAAAGATCTCGCTCCTGCTCGTACATTAGTGACTCAACATGCTGCGGTTTCGCAAGAGGTGTATGTGTCTTACGTGAAAGTGTATGAGAAGTTTTTGACTGCTCCTAAGACTACGGCATTGGATGCACTGTCTTCCGACCATTATTATGTGATTCGCAGCGCAAATCCTCGTACGGCTGGTTTTGTGGCAAGTATGAAAAACGGAGTAGTGGAGGCTGAAGAAGTGGCAAGTGCTGCGGTGACTCAGGATATGCCTTCTGTGCTGTGGAAGGTTGTGCGTCAAGATGATGGAAGTTTTGTGCTGATCAACAAAACAGAGCAACAATATGCAGTAGTACACAAGTCGTCTAATAGCGAAAGTGTTGTAGCGAACAACGCTTCCTTTATGTGGCAACTGAAATATCGCAAACAAGGCGACGTAACAGGCTTCTGGATTATAGCAGGTACATCCAACTATGGTTGGTATATGCCTGAGAAAGCCACATCACACATCACCTTGCGTATACCCAATCAGTGGAACAATTATTGGAAACTAGAACCAACTGCCATTCCTACTGGTCTGGAACGATTGCCCGTTTTTGAAAGTACTTCTGGTGTGATCTACGACCTTTCTGGTCGTGTGGTGAGCACTCCCCAACATGGCGTTGTGATTGATGCCGCTGGTCACAAGCAAGTGCGATAAATTCAAACAAGTTCTCTTGTGGCACTCTGTCTTCGCTGCACGATATGGACAGATGCCTATTTCCTAATACAACGACAGCGTCAAAACCTATGAGTTTTGACGCTGTCGCTTTTTTATGTCTTTCGCAGGGTGTAACGCGTAAAAATAAAAATCGTGCGTTAGAGCGAAGAAAAAGGGGGATTAAGGAGATTGTATATGCGTGCGTTCTTGTGGCGGCTTACTCTCCGCAGAGTGCTTCGTAGACAGGCATAAATTCTTGCGCTGCAAGATAGGCAAAAAAGCTAATCAGAAGAGTGCTGTGTCGACGAAAGAGAGAGCAATATTCCGCATCTTTCTCATGTTTCTTTTTGCGCTCAAACTGAATGCGCTCGATGATGCTGCTGATAAAGCCAAGGGTGAACAGGGCAAAAAGGATGTAGTGGCGCATAATCTATAGGTATGTTAGGAAATAAGTGTGCTTAAGAACTATGTTTCGTAGCAAAGATAGAAAAAATAGGTGATAGTGCCAAATGAAACATGGGGGTATGATGAGAAATGTCTTTGACGCAGCTTGAGAGTAGGGTAGATGACTCTTTATGGACTTCTGAACTATGGTTTGAAAAACGGCAATTCCCACTACTCACAATCTGTGAGTAGTGGGAATTTTGAGGTAGAATAGTGGCTAGTGTGCAACTAGAATCTGTAGGTAGCCGTGAGGTTGATGTTGCTAGGTGCACCAGGGAACGAACGGAAGCGATCCAGACCACCGATGTAATAGCGTTTGTCGAGCACGTTGTTCCAGTTGAGTTGCAACTGCATATCTCTCACTTTGTAGTAGAGCGCGAGGTTGAGCAAAGTGTAGCCAGGGTAAGCGACCGGTAGTGCTCTTCTGCCCACTTGTCCCTCACGACGGCTTACGCCATTGACGCCAAGTCCAAAACCTAAGTCGCGGAACGCACCAGAGGGGATGATGAATTTCGTCCAGAGGTTGGCAGCGTGACGAGGAGTACCAGGACGTTGGACGTTGAGGTCTTTAGTGCCAGGAGCCGCCTTGGTGATTTCAGCAACGTTGTAGGTGTAGCTTGCCATAATGCTCCAATAAGGAAGAATGCGACCCGATACATCGAATTCCACACCGCGAGACACTTCTTCACCAATGGCTACCAGCAATCTAGGTCTTGCAGGGTCGCCTGCATTGTAAAGACTATTGTTTTTGCGGATTCTAAAGAGTGAAGTAGTCACGCTCAAACGCTTGTTGAGATATTCACCTTTAGCACCTACTTCCCACAGTTCGCTCTTCATTGGGTCAAATGGACCTCCCGCTTCGGGATCACTTTGACGAGCAACAGATTGAGGTTCGAAACCGCGAATCCAAGAAGCATAAACGTTGGTAGAAGGAGTGAGCGCGTAGACCAAACCTACACGAGGAATGAAGGCACTTTGTGTGGTCTTCTTTTCAACACCCTTGTTTCTTGTGACATCAGTGAACCATTCCACACGTGCGCTCAGCAGTGCTTGCAAGCGTCCCCACTGGAGTTGTTCTTGCAAATAAACACCATTAGAGTAGGTGCGTATAGCATCGCCTTGACCATTGGGGTTTCCAGCACCACTTGTGTAGATATACTTAGTTACATCTTGGATGCGATTACCCATAGTTGAGTTCAGATCGAAACTAGGAACGTTGGTGCGTGGGTTGCCGTTTTTGTCTAGAATGAACTTATCGAGATATTTAGCATCTTTGGCAAGTTTGTCCTTGTCGAAATCGCCTGTTGTGCCGTCCTTTAGTAGGTATCCACCAGCCGAAAGGGAACTAAGACCGGGAGCAATAGCGGTGTTGAAGTAATCATATCCCAAGAGGAGTTTGTGCTTCGCTGCGCCTGTGGCAACATCCCAAGTGAGGTAGTTGTTGAAGTTGTTGGCGGTGATGTGGCGATAGCGTTTGTCAAATCTCATTTCCACCTTTGTAGGATCTTCTGTGCCATTAGCCATCAGTTGATAACGGTGTTGTGTAGTGTGTTCTTCGCCTCTATCCACATAACTAGAGTAGAGATAGGTGCTGTTGAAGAGCAAACCTTTTGCCAACTGGTGAGAGAGAGCAAACGAGAGGTTGAAGGTATTTTCGCTCAGATAGTCGCTAGCCGCCCCTAGAGAGGAGTAGTAAGGCACAGCAAAGATGTCACCTTTGGCAGGTAGGGAAAGTCCTCTGTCGGGATTACCCATATTGTTGTTGTAAGTGATGTCGGCGTTGAGCTGCGTGCGATCGGAGAAGATGTAGGTGAATGAGGGAGCAACAATGAAGGTGGTGACTCCTTGAAGGTCGCGGAATCCATCGGTGTTTTCATAACCGAGGTTCAAGCGATAGAGAATGTTTTTCTTCTCGTTGAGAGGTCCAGTGAAGTCAGCATATACATTGGAGGTGTTGAAACTTCCTGCAGTGAGCGACACCGAACGACGTACGACGTCAAGAGGTTTCTTCGTCACACGGTTCACTACACCACCAGGTGCAGCATTTCCAAAGAGAGCAGAAGCTGGACCTTTGATAACTTCCACGCGCTCGATATTGGCGAGAGAAGATTGACGCCACAATGGAGTAAGTCCGCGCATACCATTGAGGAGGTTACCCGAGTTAAGGTTACCCAATGAGCGGAAACCACGAATGCTGAAGTCGTTGTAGGCAGAATATTGACTGATACCACTGATGTTTTTTACCACATCGTTTACGGTGATAGCACCTTGGTCGAGCACAAGTTCTTTGGTCACATAACCAATGGACTGTGGCACGTCTTTGAGGGCGGTTGCCGTCTTGGTGCCGACAAACGAAACGGAGTTTTTGTACGATTGTTCGCGACGACCCATCACATCGACCGTGGGGAGAGCATCAGAGCGTTCCTGCAAGGCAAAATTGACACCTGTATAACTCTTGTTGCTGAGTTGAAGTGTGCGTTGTTGAGTGGCATAACCGATGGCATGAACGAGGATTGTCGTTTCACCACTAGGCAATTCACTGAGCGTGAAATAACCATTGGCTTTGGTGCGAACAGCACGCTTCATACCTTTCACCGTGATGATAGCTTCGCTGATGGGATTGCCGTTGTTGTCGGTGATTTGTCCACTGATTTCAGCAAAAGCTCCTTGCTTGGGTTCGGTGCCGTTGGCTGTGCGATTTACGAGTGTGTCGTTTGCTGCTGTAGTGGCATTGTTGGGAGTTGCATTGCCACTCAATTTGCTGTCGCCATTTGCGTTGCTAGCAAACGAAGCGGCAGGAATGGTCATAGCTGCGGCAAGCAATGCTACAGGAATGATGGAGGGAGTCATAAGAATTAGGGAGTATAGTGTTGTGATGTTCGGACGACAACGCGCAGTATTGATAATGATCTCCTCTCGTTTGTTCTGAATTTCTGTGGTCAAAATATTCTCTACGCGTTTAGTCCGATAAATAAGAGAGGAAAAGCGACTGCGAAATTACTCATTTAACTCTTCCGCGACAGAATAAATTGCACATTATCTTAAGAAATGAGTAATAAAATACTTAGATTTAGTGATGTGAAAAGGGTGTTCTGCCATCCTTATTTATCAAAATATCCGATAAATAGGTGTAAAATAGCTGTATTCGGACATGATATCATGATAATCATTAGAAACAGCACATCATTGTTTCGAGATTGAGCTCTGTTTCTTAGTTGGTGCTAAGGAAAACAGAATAGGGAAGTATGAGGTTTCGCACGATTACTACTTGGGCTCAAGTTGTTTTGCTCTTCCGAAAAGCCCCACCACTCACACGATTATGTGAGTGGTGGGGCTTGAGTCTTCGGAAAGTGCTAAAGCACGCCATTAAAATCTGTAGGTTGCCGTGAGATTGATGTTGCGAGGTGCACCTGGGAAGGAGCGCAAACGGTCATATCCTGAGATATAGTATTGCTTATTGAGCGCATTGTTGAGATTCAGTTGGAGCTGGACTTCACGTACCTTATAGTAGAGGGCGAGATTTAGTAGCCCATAACCAGGATAAGATACGACATTCTCACGACGTCCCACTTGTCCCTTTCGCTCGCTCACGCCGTTCAGACCAACGCCAATGCCAAGATTGCGCAGCATACCTGTGGGAACGATGAATTTTGTCCAGAGGTTGGCGGAATGGCGTGGAGTGCCTGGACGTTGTAGGTTTAAGTCTTTTGTTCCTTCTGGAGCTTTTGAAATCTCTGCTACATTGAAGGCATAGCTAGCCATAATGCTCCAATAGGGGAGAATTCGTCCAGAAACATCAAATTCGACACCACGAGAAAGTTCTTCCCCAATAGGCACCATGAGGTCGGGTTGTCCTGATACTCCAGCATTGTAGAGTGTATTTTTCTGACGGAGACTGAAGAGAGCAGCAGTGACGCTGAGGCGTTTGTTGAGATATTCGCCTTTGGCCCCCACTTCCCAGAGTTCGCTTTCTACAGGATCGAAAGGTCCTCCTGAGGCAGGATTGCTTTGGACAGCCACACTTTGAGGTTCGAAACCTCGAATCCACGTGGCATAGAGATTGGTAGAAGGGAGCATGGAATATACCATTCCTACGCGAGGGGTAAAGGCGTGTTGATGGGTTTTGCTCTCCGTGCCATTATCGTGTTGGGTGATGTCGGTGAACCACTCCATGCGCGCCCCTAAGAGCAGCTGAAGTTTGCGCCAAGTGAGTTGTTCTTGGAGATAAACGCCATTGGTGTATTGGTCGCTAGGACGCACATCTTTAGATTCGTAGATGTGTTTGGTCACGTCTTGATAGCGATTGCCAGCAGAAGAATTGAGATTAAAGGCTGGAACATTGGTGCGTGGGTTGCCGTCTTTGTCTAAGAGATAGTCGTCGATTTTCTTCGTATTGAAGGTTTTGGCTGTGCCTCCATTCTTGAGGAGGTATCCCCCTGCTTCTATGTAGCTAGAACCAGGTGCAAGTTGCGTATTAAAATGGTCGTAGCCCACCAAAACCTTGTGTTTTACAGCTCCTGTGGCAACATCCCATGTGAGATAATTATTGAAATTGTTGTTGCGGAAGTGGCGTTGACGTTGTGTCACGCGCATGAGTACAAGAGAAGGGTTGTCTTTTCCGTCAGCCTTCTTCACAAAAGCATTGTCTTGAGAGTGCTCCATCAAGTCTTCGTCGTAAGACGAATAGAGATAGGTACTGTTGAAGAGAAGACCTTGGGCTAGTTGATGTGAGAGAGCAAAAGATAAATTAAGATTGTTCTCCCGCAGATAGTCATTGGCTGCAGACTGTGTGGCAGATATCGGACGAGAGAATAGACTACCATCTCCGAATACGGCGACTCCTCGATCGAGCTTACCTTGGTTGTTGACATAAGTCATGTCCACATTAAGCTGTGTGCGGTCGGAAGGTCGATAGGTGAAGGAAGGGGCTACGATGTAGCTCGTGAGTCCTTGGAGATTGCGGTAGCTATCTGTGTTTTCATATCCGAGGTTAAGGCGATAGAGCAGAGTCTTTTTATTGTTGAGCGGACCTGTGAAGTCTGCATAAGCGCGTGTGGTGTTGAAGCTACCCGCAGTGAGAGATACTGATTTTCGAGCGACATCAAGTGGTTTCTTAGTCACGCGGTTGATGATGCCGCCAGGAGCAGCATTGCCGAAGAGGGCAGAAGCTGGACCTTTGATGACTTCTACACGCTCGATGTTGGCAAGTGAGGATTGACGCCACAAGCTAGTTTGTGTGCGCATGCCATTCACCAAGTTGCCCGAGTTGCGATTACCCGTTGCTCGGAAGCCACGGATAGAGAAATCGTTGTAGAAAGAATAGGGATTAACACCACTCATGTTTTTCACTACATCATTCACGGTGATGGCACCTTGGTCGAGCACCAACTCCTTGGTGACGTAGTTGATGGATTGAGGTACATCTTTGAGCAGTGTCGCAGTTTTGGTGCCCACAAAAGACACCGTGTTTTTATACGATTGTTCTTTACGTCCCATCACATCGACCGTGGGGAGCACGTCAGTACGCTCTTGTAAAACAAAGTCTATGACTTCATAGCTCTTGTTGTTTGACAACTTTATGGTGCGTTGTTGTGTAGTATATCCGATGGCATGAATGAGGATTGTCGTTTCACCGCTAGG
The DNA here is from genome assembly GCA_015259235.1 of Alloprevotella sp. Taxonomy (GTDB): domain Bacteria; phylum Bacteroidota; class Bacteroidia; order Bacteroidales; family Bacteroidaceae; genus Alloprevotella. The sequence goes on from JABZGM010000009.1 coordinate 12,485, forward strand.
CAGTTCGCTGAGCGTGAAATAGCCATTGGCTTTGGTGCGAACAGCGCGCTTCATACCTTTCACCGAGATGGTGGCTTCGCTAATGAGGTTGCCGTTGTTGTCTGTGATTTGTCCACGGATTTCAGCGAAAGCACCTTGCTTGGGTGTAGTGCTGTTGGCTGCGCGATTTATGAGTGTGTCGTTAGCTGCTGCAGTGGCATTGTTGGGTGTTGCATTGCCACTCAGTTTGCTGTCGCTCTTTGCGTTGCTAGCAAACGAAGCGGCAGGAGTGGTCATGGCTGCGGCAAGCAATGCTACAGGAATGATGGAGGGAGTCATAAAATCAGGAAGATGTTGAGTTATTCGGAACTTAATGCGGAGTTCTGATTGTGCCGTTCCCCGTGGTTTGTTCTGTATAGTTTTTTAGGTAAATCTCTACGCTTTTAGTCCGATGAAAGAGAGAATGGGGAAGGAATAAGTAACTGCGAAAATACTGATTTTACTCCTCTACAAAGGATGATATTGCGCACTATCTAAATAGATGTGTAGAAAAATACTTAGATTTAGTGATGTGAAAAAGTTATTCTGTCAATAGTACTTTTCAATTTGTGCTAAAATAGGTGCAAACTGTTGCCTTTTTAGATGATAATAATCATAAAAATCATTAGTTGCACTTGCTCGAATGACTGAAATTGGGTTTATCTAAGCTATTTATTTTCGCATTTACATCCATCACTTCGTTTCATGCTTTTATTTCTTCGTCTTTTAGTCCTCTTGGTGCTTATCGCAGGCTGTGTCAATGTTGGAGAACATCGCCTCAATGTTGCGTTTTAATCCCTCATATTTGGCGCGTTTCACGGCAGAACCTTTGAAGAGGGTGCGATATTCCTCGAGGGTGAGATGGCGCCAGTCTTCCCAAGTCATGGCAAGGAGGGCGGGAGAGGGCTGGAAAGCCTCAATGTTGGTGGGACGCGCTAGTCGATTCCACGGACAGACATCGCCACAGCGGTCGCAACCGTAGAACATTTCGCCCATCTTTTCTCCTGTCCCTTCGGGCAGTTGTTCTCCGCGGTATTCGATGGTGAGGTAAGAAAGACATTTGCGTGCATCTAGTCCTCGCTCGCTAAGGCACTGCGCTGGGCAGGCTCTCAGGCACTTTGTGCAGGTGCCGCAGCGATTCTCCACAGGGCCGTCGAAGGCATCGGCAGGGAGCGTGAGAAAGAGTTCTCCAAGAAAGAAATAACTCCCAGCTCCAGGGATAATCAACTGAGAATTTTTCCCAATCCAACCAAGTCCTGACTTCCAAGCCCAGTAGCGTTCGTCGACGGGGGCGGTGTCGGTGAACACGCGAGAGGTTTCTAACTGTTCGGCTGCTGCGGTGTGCCCGTTGTCAATGAGGTGTTGGCGGATGTTTCCTAAAAGTTGAAACAATCGGGCTTTCATCTCGTCGTGATAGTCTTTGCCGCGGGCATAGCGCGCTAGGGGAATGTAGCGTTCTTTCTGCTTTTCTCTGCGCGGATTTGTTGTGGATGCAGGGGAAATGGACGAGGGAGTTGTTTTCTCTGCATCAAAAGTGTTGGATGAGGTGGTTGATGTTGTGTTTTCAGTTAAGTTATGTGCTGTCTTGTCGTCTGATGGGGGATAGTTTGGTGCGCTTTCTTCGGGAACGAACGTATAGTAGTTGAGTGCGAGAGAGACAATGCACTGCACCCCTTCGACCAGAAGGCGCGGGTCACGACGTTTGTCTTCATTGCGCTCGAGATAGCTCATTTCTCCGTGCATACCTTCATCGAGCCACTGCTGACGCCGTGCCACGTGTTCTGCGTCCATGGGGAGCGCAGGGGAGATGCCGCAAGCAAAAAAGCCGAGGCGTTGTGCTTCGGCTTTGATGTATTCGGAGGAAAGAATCATGTGTTGTGTCTGTGTTGAGAGAACTGTGGAGTGAACCACGAAAGTTGGAAGAGAAGGTATGGGGTGTTGTGGAGTGGGTTAGGGAAAAACCTTAAACTCATAGCCTTGTTTGAGTAACCATTCTATGGCGCGAGGGAGCGCGTATTGGAGTTTCTCGTAACTCTTGATGCTGTCGTGGAAGGTGATGATGCTTCCATTGCGTGCATAGTGGCGCACATTGGCTAAAACCTCCTTTCCTGTGAGGTGAGAGGAATAGTCACGGGTCACCAAGTCCCACATTACCACGCGATATCTTCTGGAGATGGCATTATATTGTCGCCATTTCATCCATCCATGCGGTGGACGAAAGAGGTCTGTGTGGAGATATTCATTGGCACGCTCCACATTGCGCACATAACTGCTGATGCCGTGGAGATGTCCTGAGATGTGGTTGAAGGTGTGGTTGCCGAGTCGATGTCCTCTTCTGCGCACCTCTTCGAAAATCTCTGGATATTTGCGAATGTTGTCGCCCACCATGAAGAATGTCGCTTTGATGTTGTATTGATCCAACACATCGAGCACCCAAGGTGTCACCTCTGGTATCGGTCCGTCATCGAAGGTGAGATAGACCGAATGCTCATTGGGATCCATACGCCAGAGAGCATTTGGATAGAGCCAACGGAGGAAAAAAGCGGGTTGTTCGATAATCATAGTGTACACTCAAAAGAGAGGGGCAGCAACCGCTGTCAAGAAGACAGAAATCTGCCCCAGACTTTGAGAGTCTGGGGCGAATTTCGGAAAGATTATTCAGCTTCGTCAAGCATTGCAGGCGTCGCACTTTGCTGTTGCTGCATTTGCATTCGACGTTCGCGCTCCATCATACGCTGGATGATCACTTGTCCAGCAGGAGTGCGCTCGAGGTTGCGCAAGAACTTGTCGTAAACCTTTGCTTCTGGAGCCTTGATTCCTGCGAGCCCTTCGAGAGCTATTTGCAGTACTTGCAACTTTTGCATTAAGGTGTTGCCGTAAGAAGCAAGGCGACTCTCGGACAATGTGCTAGCCCAGTTGATGTATTGCGTTGTATTTTGGGCAACTGCCACGAGGATGCGACGTGCATCGGCATCACGACCAAGTTCGTGATAGAGCTGTGGCATGAGGAATTGGCTACCATCGGGGGTGAAGCCGAGTGAGAAGAAGTCGTAAGGTACTTGTTGAGCAGGGAATACTTTTTCGCACTTGTTGAGCACTTCTAAAGCCTCCTTCTTACGACCTTCCTTAGATAATTGGGCGGCGAGTTGCACCATGCGCATACGATGGGTGAGGCACATGCGCATAATCGTTTGGTCGATGTAGACTTTAGGATCAGCGACATTACCAAAGCGGAACTTCTTCATGAAGTTGTCGTACATGCGCTGCGTGTCTACTTTCTCATTTTGCGAAGCAAATGGAGTGATGCGCGCTGCAAGTCCTTCGAGCATCAAGAATTTCTCGAGACCGGCTTGAGAATCGCTGCCGAGCGTCGTGCTCATGTAGAGCGGACGCGTCCAATTATGGTGAGCGAGCATCTCATATATCATCATATCATTCTTGCCGAGTGCGCGCTTTCCTTTGAGGGAAATCACCATCTTGTCGGGGATGCTGTCTTTTCCGTTAGGCAATTTCATTCCGCTGCGCAAAACGGCGGCTTTATCCACGGTCATCACGAGCGAGTCGGTGGGGATGATGCCGAAGTCTTTGTTGCGCACGAAGTTGTCGATCACGTAAGAGAGTTCAAATGGGTCGACTTTTTTGCCTTCTGCAGCGAATTGTTGCTTAAGTTCTTCCAACTTATCGTTCATCGGCTCAATGCGAATGAGGTCGTGTCCACCCACATTGTCCACATATTCCCAACGATTCCAAGTGATAGGGAGTGCAGGACTGTTCCAAGCTGGACGACGCATTTGATCGATATACCAGTCTGTGGAGAGGTAAGACAAGTTGCAGACACGCGCATCGGTGCGGTTGCCTTCCACATCTTGGTTGTACCAAAGAGGGAAGGTGTCGTTGTCGCCGTTGGTGAAGATAACTGGATTTCCCTTTTCGTCGAGCGAGTTGAGATAGTTCAAACCAAAGTCGCGAGCGGCAGTGCGTCCTGAGCGGTCGTGGTCGTCCCAAGTTTGGCTCACCATTTGCAGCGGAATAGCCACAGCAATGACTGAAGCAATGCCGGCAGCTGCGAGATGAGGCACTTTCACACGGCGAAGACCTTCGACGATGGCTGCCACACCCAAACCAATCCAAATGGCGAACGCATAGAACGAACCAGCATAAGCATAGTCGCGTTCACGAGGTTCGCTAGGTGTTTGGTTCAAATAGAGCACGATGGCAAGACCTGTCATGAAGAAGAGGAAGAAGACAACCCAAAACTGTTGGATACCTTTCTTTCCGCGGTAGGCTTGCCAGAAAAGACCTGCTAAACCGAGGAGCAGGGGTAAGCAATAGAACACATTGTGTCCTTTGTTTGCTTTCAAATCATCGGGCAGGAGTGACTGATCACCGTAGAGTGCATTGTCGATGAAGGGAATACCCGTAATCCATTGTCCGTGTTCCAGTTCTCCATAACTTTGAACGTCATTTTGACGACCAGCGAAGTTCCACATGAAGTAGCGCCAGTACATAAAGTTGATTTGATAGGAGAGGAAGAAGCGGAGGTTGTCCATTTGCGTAGGCATTTCTCCTGTGAAACTATAAGGTTGTCCCTCATATTCGCCAGAAACATCCACCGACTTTGTTTCTACACCACCGAGCCACTCGTTGTAGAGACCTGCGTGTTTGCGTGAGTGCATGCGGGGGAAGAGCATCTTTTGTGCACTGGGGAACACAGGTTGTCCCATCACCTCAACTACGTCGTAGCGGTCGGGCTCGTCAGCCTTTTGCTTTTCGTGGCGTTGCACCGTCTCTTCTTTAGCATATCCCACAGCTTGTGAAGTGTAGGCTTCACCGTAGAGGAGAGGTTTTGTGCCGTATTGTTCACGGTTGAGATAAGTGCCAAGAGAGAAAATATCTTCAGGAGAGTTTTGGTCCATGGGAGGGTTCGCCACGGAGCGGATGACGATTACCGCATAAGTGGAGTAACCAATCATCAGCATCAGCATGCACAACAGTGAAGTGTTGAGCGCGCGTTTACGCACTACGTATTCTCCGTTGCGTTTCCAATAAAGCAGTGCGCCAAGCAGAGCCAGAACGACCGCACCAATGAGGAGAGGGCCCACGATACCCTTACCATAGAAAGGAATACCCAACATTGCCACGCTCGCAAGGTAGAGTCCGATGGCAAGTTCACGGCGTTGTTGTGTGGTGCTCCAAATTGCAGCACCCACCACGCCAATCAAGGCTAGGATGTAAATCACCAAACCTGTGTTGAAAGGTAGACCGACAGTGTTCACAAAGAACAACTCAAACCAGCCGCCCACTTTCACGATGCCTGGTACGACACCATAGAGCACAGCCGCCACAAGCACCACGCTCAATCCAAGTGCAAGGAGCGAACCTTTGAGATTTGCGTTGGGATACTTCTTGTAGTAATATACCAACACGATGGCAGGTAAGCAAAGGAGGTTGAGCAGGTGGACACCGATGGAGAGTCCTGTGAGGTAGAAAATGAGGACGAGCCAGCGGTCAGAATGAGGAGCGTCTGCATTGTCTTCCCATTTGAGAATCAGCCAGAATACTAAGGCGGTAAACATAGAAGAGTAGGCATAAACCTCACCTTCTACGGCAGAGAACCAAAAAGTGTCGCTCCAAGTGTAAGCCAAAGCACCAGCCACACCACAAGCTATGATGGTGATGGTCTGCGCCACGCTGTTCACCACACCGTCCGTGCAGATGAGTTTGCGTGCCAAGTGCGTAATGCTCCAGAATAGGAACAAGATGCAGAACGCGGAGAGTGTAGCACTCATCACGTTGATCCAATAAGCCACCTGTTCCGGACTTGAAGCAAAGAGAGAGAAGAACTTGCCCGTGAGCATGAAGAAAGGTGCACCGGGTGGGTGTCCCACTTCAAGACGATAGGCGGTGGTGATGAACTCGGGACAGTCCCAGAACGAAGCCGTGGGCTCTACGGTCGAGATGTAGGTAAAGGCTGCGATGAGAAAAACGAGCCAACCTGTGATGTTGTTGATAAGTTTGAACTGTTTCATTGTGGCACGGATGTGGTTGCACCTGTTGCTAATAGAGATTACAGCAGAAGAAAGAGTAGTGATGCACTGCGTGTTGCGGCTGTTGTTTATGTCGAAGCTGCGAGCTACGCTACACGAGTGCAGTAACTATCTAATATCTTGCAAAAGTACAAAGTTTTTTTCGTTTTCCTCTCACGTTTATGCTATAATATCGCAAACCACTTGTTTTTTCATGCTTCATAGTATCGACAAGCATGTCTAAAAGTGCAGGAAATAAAAGTTATTCCTTTCGTAATATTCTTTTGTATTGTGCTGTATCCCCATAAAATGAAGGTGCCCGTGTCAAAACTACATTGTTCTGACGCGGGCGTTGTACTATAGAGAAGGGGCGTTGATCAGGAAATCTTCATAATGTCTTATTTCTGATGGCGCATGAGTGTCCGAGAACGATGGAAGATGAGATGCCCCAATAGTGCAGGTTTAGAAGCGATAGTGCATACCTACAGTGAGGCGACCTGCACTAACACTGCTAATGAGACCAGTGACTTCGGTGGTGAGAAAGATATCGTCTGTGAGTTCTATTTGCATTCCACCACCAAAATTGGCTCCGATGTATCCTTTGTTCCAGCCCATACCAGCTTCGACACCAACGAGAGGATATAAAGTGATCTGTTGATTCATGGGGAATAGGTAATGACCGTTGACGCCAACAATGAGGCTTGGGAAAACTGTCGGTAGGGTAGACACGCGTCCTTCAAGGCGGATGGGATTGTCAAGGTTGTATTGCGCTTGAACACCAAGCATCAAACCATCACCAGCCGAGATGTGTGCACCAAAAGTTGCCAATTGATTTTCCTTGAAGGTTTTCCTCTGTTGTGCCATGCTGGGAAGAAGTGTAAGCACGGCTGCGAGGGTTAAGAAAAGACGTTTTTTCATACGTAGTTTTGTTTGTTGTGAAATAGTATACACAATGTTAGTGGGCAACACCACCCAGAGAATTACTAATGATGACCGTTAGTACGATGGCAGTGATGGCGACATAAAGCCAATCTTGCTCCACGATGAAGTCAAAAAGCGAGAGCACGACACGGGCTATTGGCGTGAGGATGAGTACGATGACTCCTACTTGTACGCAACTGGCAGCGTCGCCATGGAGAATGCCTTGCCACAATCCACCGAGCGTAGTGAATTGGGTCTGTGCTGCTGCGCTGGTGGCATCAAAATGTCGGTAATCCGGCACAGGGTCTAAGCCATGCTGCATGAGATAGTAGACGCCGCCAATGGTGGCAAGAAGACAAGCGAGAATGACTCCCCAACGGAGTGTGTTGCCTATAAGTTGTTGGATGTCCATATACGAATGCTTTGATGCGTCTTTCGATTAGTGATTGAGTCCTCCCGTGAGTCCCATGTAAATCATGTTGATGGCAACAGCGAGAATGGCGTAGAAAAATATTTTGCGAAGCAACTTTACATCCATCTTCTTCAGCAAGCGTGCGCCAGTGAGTGCACCCAAGAGTACTCCAATCATCACTGGAAAGGCGATGCCAGGCACGATGTTGCCGCGCTGGATGTAGACCACTGCTGAGGCGCAGGCGGTGACACCAATCATGAAATTGGACGTGGTGGTGCTCACCTTGAAGGGCACCTTCATGCAACCATCCATCGCGATGACTTTCAGTGCGCCAGAACCGATGCCCAAAATGCCAGAGAGGAATCCTGCTAAAGCCATTACCGAGAAACCACCTGCCACGTTGGTGAGCTGATAAGCCTGTTTCGTGCCGTCCTTTAGGGGATATTCACCATAGAGCTTGAGTTTTTGAGCCATGGTGCTACCTTTCACATTGGTGTGGTCGGCATGTTTGCGGCGTTGTGCGAGTGCCGTTGTGGTGAGTGCCAATCCGAAAATGACCGCCAGTATGCTATTGTTGAAATAAATAGCCACTGCTGCACCTATCACCGCCCCAATGGTGGTGGCAATTTCTAGCAGCATTCCCAAACGAATATTGGTGATGCCTTCTTTGACGTAGGCAGAGCCCGAACCACTAGAAGTGGCAATCGAAGCCACCAAGGCTGCTCCAACGGCATAGTGAAAGTCGATGCCAAAACAAAGGGTGAGTAGAGGAATCACTACCACACCTCCTCCCAGTCCGGTGAGCGAACCTAAAAGTCCTGCGGCATAAGCTCCAATGAGGAGGATGAGAGTGAATGCAAGAACCGTCATAATGGTGTAAAGTTTTTTCAAAATTTGCGGACAGCACCGCAAGTTGGTTGCAAAATTACGACTTTGACAGAATTCCATTGTCTTTTGCACGTTAAAAAAGGCTGTGTACTACCTTAGGATAAATTGAATGTGTCATGGAATTAGTCGGAAATCTGTCTTTGTGTTTTTGTTTTGCTTGTTTTTTGTGTAAATTATAGTTGCTCGTTTGGTAAGTTTCGTCTAATTTAGATTGGGGCTGTGTTAAAAATGAGAGTTTTTTTGTAGAATACTGGATATTTGTTTGGGGAATAAGGTTAAATTCTATACATTTGCAACTGTTCAGTCTCTCAATATTGCAAAGTGTAATAAGGGTTGTTCCTTATATCTACATTAAGTGCTTAATGAGGTTCTCGGTTTAATTATGAGATAATTGATATTTAATGAAAATGGCTATGTGTATTAGAATATTGCTTAGTTTGTTGTTTTCACTTCTTTGTTATAGTTGTAACTATAAAAGTGCTAATAAAGAGGTTTCTCAAAATGACTTTGTTGATAGTATAAAGTTGAATCTGCGCGAAAGTCAAGGTCTTCTTTGCCAGACCGAAGAGTCTTGGTTTGTTTCTATGAGTTATGAGGGAAAAGAAGTACCATTGAAGATGCAAACTTATAGTGAAGACGGTAAAAAAAGTTCACTTGACAAGATTAAGCATAAATATAAAGTGTTTCTTCGGCTTTCGCCAAATCATTGCTGGTCTTGTGTATCTGAAGTGGTGAAACGTGTTAGGGAGTCTCATGTTCGAATTGCTTATCTAATTGAAGGTAACCGCTGTGAAGCTTCTAGCGCTTTGTTAGAATTAGCAAGAATAGATAATGACTACTTTTATACTCCTCATCAGACTTTAGAACCAGACTCTATGTTGGAGCCCTATTTCTTTGAGATTAGTTCATCAGCAAAATATCAAAGAGTCTTCCTTCCTAATAAGGAGAGACCCAATATGATTACTAAATACCTGACCCTCCACTCTAATAAATAATATGTTATGAATGTCAATCGAATACTACTATCTTTGAAACTAGGTTTCTTGATGG